>NZ_JBQXDJ010000074.1:0-17096 GCF_052601015.1 Chitinimonas violaceus
CCGAACTGAGCTAGGAGCTCGGCGGGAATTGCCGGCAATTCCACCGGCTTGGCTTTCGGTTTGCGAGGCATACATTCTCCTTGGGAGCATGATATGCCTTGAACACGAAATTACTGACAGACCCGTGTCGGCCTTTTGTTTATTCAAGCGAATACATCTCTCTTACTTGGCTTTAACCCAGTCGGCGACACCGGCTATAGCTGCAGGTAAGCCCGCAGCATTGGTACCACCAGCCATAGCCATATCTGGGCGACCACCGCCCTTGCCACCAACCTGCTGGGCGACAAAGTTCACCAGATCTCCAGCTTTGATCTTGCTGGTCAGGTCGGAAGTAACGCCTGCCACCAGAGCGACTTTGCCCTCAGATACCGAAGCCAGCACGATAGCGGCGCTGCCAAGCTTATCTTTCAGCTTATCGACCATCTCGCGCATGGCATTGTTGTCAGCGCCCTCCACGGTCGCTGCCAGTACTTTGATACCATTCACTTCGATAGCTTGTTCTTGCAGACTGTCGCCTGCATTAGCTGCCAGCTTGCCCTTAAGCTTGGCTAGTTCTTTCTCCAACATCTTTTGCTCGGACTGCAGTTTTTCCAGCTTACCGATCAAGTCACCGGCTTGGGCGCCAACTAGATGTGTAGCCGCTTTTAACTCTCTCTCCAGGTCTTGCACATAGATTAATGCACCAGCGCCTGTAACGGCTTCTACACGGCGGATACCTGCTGCGACACCGCCTTCGGCAATGATCTTAAAGAAACCGATATCACCGGTACGGTGAACATGGGTACCACCGCATAACTCAGTAGAGAAGTTACCCATTTTCAAAACACGCACCTCTTCGCCATATTTTTCGCCGAAGAGCGCCATTGCACCGGCTTTAAGCGCTTCATCCTGCTTCATGATGGTGGCGCTTACCTCGTAGTTCTGTGCGATCACATGATTGACCACCGCTTCGATCTTGGCGATTTCTTCAGCAGTGACAGCATGGGTATGCGCAAAGTCAAAACGTGTGCGTTCATCATTGACCAGAGAGCCCTTCTGCTGCACATGCGTACCGAGCACTTCGCGCAGCGCTGCATGTAACAGGTGAGTAGCCGAATGATTACGCGCAGTTGCCAGCCGCTTATGCAAGTCGATGGTGGCGGTAACCGCATCACCCAGTCGCAAGGTGCCGCGCACCAGTTTGCCTTGATGGCCGAATACGGCAGCTTTCACCTTCTGCGTATCCAAGACATCAAATAACGCATCGATACCACCAGCGGCAATGATTTCACCACAGTCACCAACTTGGCCCCCACCTTCAGCGTAAAAAGCGGTGTTGTCGAGTACAACCACGCCGTCTTCGCCAGCTTGCAAGGCGTCTACCGCTACGCCACTTCGATACAGCGCCAGTACACGCGCTTCAGTACTGTTGCTGGTGTAGCCTTCGAAGATGGTATCGTTACCGTTGTATTCCACATTGGCTGTCGCATTGAATTTACCAGCAGCACGACCACGCTCCTGCTCTTCTGCAAGCTCGCGTTCATAACCTGCCATATCCAGCTCCAGCTGGCGTTCACGACAGATATCGGCAGTCAGGTCGATGGGGAATCCGTAAGTGCTATGCAAAGTGAAAGCGGTTTTTCCATCCAATACTTTCTTGCCACCCTCCAAAGATTTTTCCAGCAAAGCCATGCCGATATCGAGTGTACGGGCGAACTGCTCTCCTTCGGCTTTCAGCGCGGTGGTAATACGATCTTTCCCTTCCACCAGCTGTGGATAGGCATCGCCCATCAGAAGGGCCAAATCTGCCACCAGTTTGTGAAAGAACAAGCCCTTTTGGCCGAGCTTATAACCATGGCGGACTGCACGACGGACGATACGGCGCAGCACATAGCCGCGCCCCTCATTGGAAGGCAGCACGCCATCGGCAACCAGGAAGGCGCAGGCACGGATATGATCGGCGATCACTTTTAGCGATGGCACATCCTGGCTATAAGCTACCCCGGTTTCCCGAGCGGCTGCTTTGACCAGACCGGCCAAGATATCAGTTTCGTAGTTGGACTTGACGTGTTGCAGTACGGTGGAAAGCCGTTCCAGCCCCATGCCGGTATCAACAGAAGGCTTGGGCAATGGATGTAATACACCGGCTTCATCACGGTTGAACTGCATGAACACGTTGTTCCAGATCTCCATGAAACGATCGCCGTCTTCATCTGGGCTGCCTGGCGGGCCGCCCGCGACTTCTGGGCCGTGATCGTAGAAGATTTCAGTACATGGGCCGCATGGGCCGGTATCGCCCATTGTCCAGAAGTTGTCGCTGGCGTATGGCGCACCTTTATTGTCGCCAATACGAACGATTCTCTCAGCAGGCAGGCCAACCTGCTTGTGCCAGATATCATATGCCTCGTCATCTGTCGCGTAGACAGTGACCATCAGCTTGTCTTTGGGCAGGTTCAACCATTGGGGACTGGTGAGAAATTCCCAGGCAAAGGTAATGGCGTCGCGCTTGAAGTAGTCCCCGAAGCTGAAATTACCCAGCATTTCAAAGAAAGTGTGATGGCGCGCGGTATAACCGACGTTTTCCAAGTCGTTGTGTTTTCCGCCGGCACGCAGGCATTTCTGGCTGGTTGTGGCACGGGTGTAGCCCCGTTTTTCAAAGCCGAGGAAGACATCCTTGAATTGCACCATGCCGGCCACAGTGAACATGATGGTCGGGTCGTTGCCCGGAACAAGCGGGCTTGAAGCGACGATCTGGTGGTCCTTGCTTTCAAAAAAGCTGAGGAATTTCTGGCGGATTTCTGCGGTACGCATGACGAGGATGATCCGTGCGGGAAGTCAAAAAATAGCCGCTAATTATGCCCGAAACTGCTGCTTTGGCGGAGGCTACAGCATGATCATGTGGTGTATGTATTTGTTTTATGTGTGTTACTGAATCTTGAAGCGTTCCAATAAACAGCAATTGGACATGAAAAAGCCGGCCATATGGCCGGCCAGGTGACATGTGTAATTAGAGTCGCTAACAAAACCCAGCGAAGCGATTCTGGCTAGGCGCGCAAGCGTGGACAGTACGTGTGTACGGCAAGCTTGCGCAACAACGCCAGAAGGGTTTCGTTAGGGACTCTTAGTTAGTTCAACGTTTTCCAAAGAAAGCTGTATTCAAGTGCGGTCATATCAGCTTTTTGCCGGTTGTCTGCTGCACCTGCGTGACCCCCTTCAATGTTTTCGTAGTACCAGGCATTCTTGATACCCATGTTTTGCATCTTGGCCATCATCTTGCGGGCATGTCCGGGATGGACGCGATCGTCACGGGTTGACGTAGTGAAGAGAACATTGGGGTACTTCACCCCTGCTTTTATGTTGTGATAGGGCGAAAATTTGCGGATGTATTGCCATTCAGATGCGACATCCGGGTTGCCGAACTCGCCCATCCAGGATGCACCTGCCAGCAGCTGGTTGTAGCGGCGCATATCCAGCAGTGGAACTTGGCAGACTACGGCACCAAAGAGGTCAGGGCGCTGGGTCAGCATCACACCCATCAGCAGACCCCCATTACTGCCGCCCATGATGCCGAGCTTCTTGGGTTGGGTGATCTTGCGTGCGATCAGGTCTTCCGCAACGGCAGCAAAATCGTCGTAAGCTTTCTGGCGGTGCTGCTTTAATGCGGCTTGATGCCAGCGTGGGCCGAACTCACCGCCTCCGCGGATATTCGCCACGACATACACGCCACCCTTTTCGAGCCACGCTTTGCCGGCACCTGCTGAATACCATGGAGTCAGGCTGACTTCAAAACCGCCATAGCCATAGAGCAAGGTGGGATTGTTACCATCCAGTTTCATGTCCCTGTTTTTGACAATGAAATAGGGAACTTGGACACCATCCTTGGACTTGGCTTCGTACTGGGCAATCTCGAAGTGGCTGGCATCGAAGAATGCCGGGCGTTGCTTGAGCAATTCGTGATCATCGCTACCGGCTTGCCCCAGGTAGAGTGAGTCGGGTGTGAGGAAGTCGACATGGGTCAGGAAATACTCATCAGAGCCGTCTTCGTCTATGCCAATCACACCAAGGCTGCCAAATGCTGGTGCGGTAACATTACGTGAGGTCCACTTACCGGCATCGAATTGCCATTCAATGATGCGGCCCTTCACTTTATCCAGCGTGCTCAACAGAACATAGTTCTTGGTAAAGCTGACCCCATCGCGTTCCAAAGCGGTTGTTGCAGTAGGCGTGAACAAGGAGGTGAATTGACGTTGACCGGCTTGGAAAGCCTTGAAATCAGTAGCTAGCAGACTACCTGCTGGCCATGTCTGGTCACCTATACGCCATGGCTTACGCAGGTGGACCAGTATCTGGGGACCGAAAAAGCTGACTTTGGCATCATCTGGTACTGCAATCCGACTCAGCTTGCCCCCCTCGCGTAACCACGTCTCGCTGGTGTAGAAGGTCAACCCGCGTTCCACGACTTCATATCGATAACCGGTACGTTCCAATACATTGGCTGAAACTGAGATGTCAGCCTTTTGGCCTTCGTACACGGTCTTGGCTGCGCTGAGGGGAGCACCACGCTCCCAGAGCTTGACGATTCTTGGATAGCCAGAATCGGTTTGTGACCCCGGCCCAAAGTCGGTGCCGACGAATATGGCATTGGCACTTTGCCAACTGACGCTGGTTTTGGCCTCCGGCAGGGTGAAGCCATCTTTTACAAAAGACTTGCTGGCAATATCGAACTCACGCACTACGACAGCATCGGCGCCGCCACGAGAGAGTTCAATCAAGCAACGATCGTAGTTTGGGTAGCGGCAATTGCTGTTCTTGAAGACCCAGTTTTCATTTTCTTCGCGTGCCAAAGCATCAAGGTCGAGTACGGTTTCCCATTTTGGTTCTGCAGCCTTATAGCTTGCCATTGTTGTACGACGCCAGACACCCCGTGGATGCTCTGCATCGCGCCAGAAGTTGTAGTAATAGTCACCCAGCTTGCTGACATAGGGGATACGTGCCTTGGAATCGAGTATGTCGAGAATTTGGCTACGTAAAGCTGCATAGCTTGGTTCCTGTTCCAGCATGCCACGGCTGATGGCATTCTGTGCTTTTACCCACTCCAGTGACTTGGTACCGCCAACCTCTTCGAGCCATTGGTAGGTGTCGGATTGTTTAGCTGCCTGCACGTTGAGCACCATGGTGGCTAGAAGCAGTGATAACAATGGTTTTTTCATGTCTCTCCCTATTCTTGGAATTTGTTCGAAGTCTCGTGCGTTGCTGCGAGACGAAGCAGAAACAACAACGGGTGCGATGCCTGCATGGCGTAAGGTGGGGCTCTGCAGACGTTTTCAGCGCAGTATCGCTGACCTAGGGGAGACAGTGAATAACTTCTAGGGGTGGACAGTGACTTTGATACGCGAATGCAGCAGCCAAGCCACTAGTAGGCCAAGTAAGCAGCCGGTGCTATTAGCCAACATGTCGAGTGGGTCAAAACTTCGGTATGGGGTTAAAGCCTGCAAGCACTCGATAAGTACCCCAAAAGCACTACCCACGAGAAAGACTATCCAAGGACGCCTTGGCAGATTGAGCGACCACCAAGTACTTAATACGGAGTAGCCGAGCAGGTGAGCGAGCTTGTCGCTGTTAGGGGCATCAGGTAGAGGGGGATTGGGCATGAGGGAGCCGATGAAAATAGCAGCAATCATCAGTAGGCCGACAACCAAGCCCAGTTTGCGTGGAATCATAAGCGTCTTATTCATTGTCCGACACCGAGAGCACTCGGCGTATTGTGTCATAAGCAAAGCCACGACTCTGTAAAAAGCGTGCTTGCCGTGCACGTTCATCCGCATCCTGCGGCAGTGTACGGAACTTCTTTTGCCACACGGCTTTTGCCCGACTCAGCTCACTCTCTACGGGGGGTATTTCAGCCATGGCAGTTTGGATTACATCATCCGCAATGCCGCGTTCTCTTAATTCGTTCTCCAATCGATATCGACCAAATCGATTTGCATAGGTTTCAACATAAGCATGGGCAAAGCGTAAATCCGATAACCAGCCACGCGTTGTCAACTCATCCAGCAGCATCTCGAGTTCAGCACGGTCAATATCCTGCTGACTAAGCTTGCGGTACAGCTCCTGTCTTGAATATTCGCGTCGGGCCAGCAGGGCCATGGCTTTGTCACGTATGGTTTCGGTATTGGGCATAAGAAGGGCAAGAATAAAAAACGCCACCCGCACGGGGTGGCGTTTGGGCCGTTGAATACAAAGCCTGTTCTCGATCTGTCACGAGCAACTGTCAGCAGGGTGAAGCGCAACACATAAGCTCTAATCTCGGCCGCGCAACAGACATGAACGGGTTTTTAGATTTCTTCGGGCATTTCTTCCGCATTACTTGGCTCACTACCAACCGGTAATGGGGAGTTGATGCCCACAGCAGCACGAATCTTGGCTTCGATTTCACGGGCGATAGCAGGGTTCTCACGCAGATATTCACGAGCGTTGTCCTTGCCCTGGCCGATCTTATTACCTTGATAGGCGTACCATGCGCCGGATTTGTCCACCAGCTTGTGCTGGACACCCATTTCGACGATCTCACCTTCACGCGAAATGCCCTGGCCATACAGGATATCGAAGTGGGCCTCGCGGAACGGGGGAGATACCTTGTTCTTTACCACCTTGACGCGTGTTTCGTTACCAACGACTTCTTCACCCTTCTTGATACCGCCAATGCGGCGGATATCGAGACGGACAGAAGCGTAGAACTTGAGCGCATTCCCGCCAGTGGTGGTTTCCGGGCTGCCGAACATCACACCGATCTTCATACGGATCTGGTTGATGAAAATCACCAGTGTATTGGTACGTTTGATATTGGCTGTCAGTTTACGAAGCGCCTGGGACATCAGGCGGGCTTGCAAGCCCACATGGCTGTCACCCATTTCCCCTTCGATTTCGGCTTTGGGCACCAAGGCGGCGACCGAGTCGACCACGATGATGTCCACACTACCCGAACGTACCAGCATGTCGGCGATTTCTAGGGCCTGTTCACCAGTATCGGGTTGCGAAATAAGCATATCGCCTACATTCACGCCGAGTTTGCCGGCGTACACGGGGTCGAGCGCGTTTTCTGCATCGATATAGGCCGCTACGCCGCCAAGCTTCTGCATCTCGGCAACCGCCTGTAGGCACAGCGTGGTCTTACCAGATGACTCTGGGCCATAGATTTCGATGATACGGCCCCGAGGCAAGCCACCCACACCAAGCGCGAGATCCAAGCCTAGCGAACCTGTCGAGACGACCTGCAGATCGTTCTCGATCTGGCCTTCGCCCATCTTCATGATGGAGCCTTTACCAAATTGTTTTTCAATCTGCGCTAGCGCGGCGGCCAACGCCTTGCTTTTGTTATCGTCCATGTTTCAGTTTCCTTGGCATTTGGAGAACGTTCGTTCTCTTGTCGAGTCGGGCGCACTATAGCACAAGCATTTATCTTGTGAAGTGCGCAGATGACCCTAAAGCGGAAATTGTTGATGTGTTTATTTACAATCAAACACTTAGCTTGTTCCATTTTCTGCCTGGCGTGGCAGCGTGAAGTAAAAACTGGCCCCCTGGCCTTGCGTGCCCTTGGCCCAGATTTTACCGTGATGACGGTTGATAATCCGTTGAACAATCGCAAGTCCTACACCGTTTCCTTCGAATTCCTGCGCGTTATGCAGACGTTGGAACGCGCCGAACAGTTTGTCGGCGTAGGTCATATCAAAGCCAGCACCGTTGTCCGATACGTAAAAGGCATTCTGACCATCGATATGGGTAGCGCCGAACTTGATCTCGGCACTTGGGGTCTTGGCAGTGAACTTCCAGGCATTGGATAGCAGGTTCTGCAATGCAACGCGTATCAGTTTAGGATCGGCCTCGGTAACCAGATTCGGCATGATATTGAGTGCCACCTGACGTTTCGGCTCGCTGCTTTCGAGTTCCTGCAGGATATCGATAGCGATCTCTGAAAGATTGACCGGCTGGGTCTTGATTTCACTACGGGTGAGCTTGGATAGATTGAGCAGGTCGTCAATCAGGTTGGACATGTTCTGCGTGGCGCGGCGGATACGAGCCAGATATTGCCGGCCAGCATCGTCAAGTTTATCCGCGTAGTCTTCCAACAGCACTTGTGAGAACCCATCGACGCTACGTAATGGCGCACGCAAGTCATGGGAAACCGAGTAGGAAAAGGCTTCCAATTCCTTATTTGCGGCAGCCAGCGCCTTGGTGCGCTGTTCGACCAGTTCTTCCAGGTGGTTGCGATAGTGGTTCAGCTCGATTTCCGTTGTCTTACGTGCGGAGATGTCGATCAGATACCCCTGCAGGTGTCGCTCGCCGGCATCATCGGGGATGACGGTGGCGATCAACATGACCCAGACCTGACGGTTATCATTGCCCAGCAGTCGGCATTCGAACTCGATGGGGCGGTCGATGTCCTGTGCTTCAGTAAACAGCTTGTAGGCCAGATGACGGTCGTCCTGGTGCAGGTAGCTGCTCAGGAAGCCTTCGCTGTACCAGATATGCAGCGGGTAGCCCAACAGCACTTCAGCCTGAGGCCCGACATAGGTAAAGCGCCATTCGGATGGGTTGGCTTCCCACGGCACAACATTGGTGGATTCGACCAGACGGCGGTAGCGGTCTTCGCTGGCGCGTAACGCTTGCTCGATTTGCCGTCGTTGCTGAATGTCGGCTTCCAACTCATGGTTTTTGCTTTCCAACTCGCCAAACAGGCTGTGCAGCGACTGGCGTGTGATTTCCAGGCTTTGGCCGAGCTTGCCGATCTCATCCTGGCGTTTCCATTCAAATGGGGTCGACAGCTCACGCTTCGCGAGCCGGATTGACTCCGCCATCAGCCGTTGCAACGGGTTCAACACGCGGCTTTGCAGCAGCAACAGGATAAGCGCGGGGCTGATAGCCAGCTGGATGGCAGCAGTGATGATGGAGTAAAGCTGGTACTGGTGGATGGAGTCCAAAGCCGCGCCATCGTGCATTTCAACCGTCACCTTGCCGATGACATTCCCTTGCTTTCTTACATCCCGTGGAATGATCCGAAGTTTGCCCTGGCGCCGTTCCGGCTGGTTGCGTTCAAGAAAAGTCCCCAGTGTGGCGTCCTGCACACTGACCCGCACGATGCGGGTGTCACTCATCACAGAATCAAGTAGTGGTTTGCCGGTATCGGGTGAAAGATTCCACAGGGGCTCCTGCATACCGAGCACAAGAATATCGGTGATACGCTTATGGTCTTCTTCCAGGTTCTTGAGTAGGGCATTTTCTTGCCGTTGGATACTCAAAAGATTGATGAAAATACTCGGCACCATAAGCCCGGTCAGAATCGCCAGGATGACGGCGGTACGCAGGGTTAAAGTCATGGAAAGCGTATCCCTGTGATTTTTGTTGGATAATTGCCGCTTGTAGATATCTGCCTATTATTAGGCTCAGTCGGATGCGATGCAAACGGCATTGTGGCGAAAAGGAGAAGTACTTGAGAGTCCTGATCCTCGGGGCAGGCATTACCGGCGTAAGTTCAGCTTGGTTTTTGCGCGAAGCGGGTTTCGAAGTAACAGTGTTGGACAGGCAACCAGAAGCCGCACTGGAGACCAGTTTTGCCAATGGCGGCCAGATTTCCGTGTCCCAGTCCGAACCTTGGGCAAATCCTGATGCGCCTTTGAAAGTACTCAAATGGCTTTGGCATGATGATTCACCTCTGTTGTTCCGGCCACGGTTCGATTTGCGCCAGTGGGCCTGGGGAGCACAATTCCTGCGCGAGTGTCTGCCAAGCCGTACCACACGTAATATCGTACAGATGGTCAATCTGGGCCTTTATAGTCGTACCACGTTGCAAGCACTACGCGCCAGTGCTGGCATCCAGTATGACCAGTCCAGCCGGGGCATTTTACAAATATTCTTCGACCAGCAGGCATTTGATGCGGCAGCCGAAGCTTCTGCGCTCATGCGCCAATTCCAATGCAACCGTGAAGCGATAACGCGTGAACGGGCTGTGGAGCTTGAACCCGCTCTGGCCATGCTCGGGTCACGTCTGGCTGGCGCTACCTGGGCGCAGGACGATGAATCTGGCGATGCACGCCTCTTTACGCAAAGTTTGGCCAGGCTAGCAGCAGACCGTGGCGTTGAGTTTCAGTTCAATACCTGCATTCGCGCTTTGTTGTCAGAAGGCGGAGAGATCTCGGGTGTACGGGTACGTACCTGCGAAAGTGGTGAGCAAGTCTTGAAGGCGGATGTCTATCTGCTGTGTATGGGAAGCTACAGTCCGCTGCTGGCTGCCCCCTTGGGATTGTATCTGCCGATCTACCCCACCAAGGGTTATTCGGCCACGATGTCGACCGAAGGGTATGAAGGTGCGCCCAGCGTCAGCATTACTGATGACGCCATGAAGATGGTCTACACCCGCCTGGGCGACAGAATCCGTATTGCCGGCACGGCAGAGCTCGATGGTTACAGCACCGAACTCAATCCTGTGCGTTGCCAAGCTTTGATCAAGCGCTACTTCGAGCTGTTCCCAAATTCCGCAGACCCAAATTCCGTACAGTTCTGGACTGGACTTCGTCCATCCACACCATCGAATGTGCCCTTGATAGGCCGCTCGCGCATACCCAATCTCTACCTCAATACCGGTCACGGCACCTTGGGTTGGACTGAAGGACCAGGTTCAGGCAAGGCAGTGGCTGAGCTGATTGCCGGTCGCAAGCCAGAGTTGGATTTCAGTTTCCTGGGAACTTGATAAGGGCACAGATTATAAGAAAACGGGCTGCGCGCCCTGCTGACAACTACTCACGACAGATCGTAAGCAGGTTCTTAGGGACCTATTCAAAGTCTCGCGAGCTATAGCAAGACAAGGCGAAAACACCCGAGGAAGCGGAGTTTACAAGTGGTAAATGAGCATTCCGAGGGTGTTTTCAACGCCGTATTGCTGACGCGCAGCAGACTTGGAACAGGTTCTAGGCGTTCAACCATGCGCGCCGCGCCGCCACTTTGACAGCATCGGTCTCATCCCGCTTCAATCCCACGCTGTCAGTCGGTGCAGCGTCGAGCTTGAGTTTGAACTGCATCAGCTCATCACGGCGGAAAGCCAATACATCGAATTTATCTCCCGGTTTTGCTGTGGCCAACGCTGTTTCAAGATTGGCGGCCGTGGCTTTGAGGCCATTGATGGCGACCAGCACGTCGCCTGCGCTCAGGCCGGCATGTTGTGCAGGTCCGTCGGTGAAGACATGGGTCAGTTTCACCAACGCGCCGTCACTGCCGGTTCGCGCGCCGAGCCATACGCCGGTTGGCTTGATCTTGTCCAGCCAGCCACCCTTGTCGCCATTTCCTACCGGGCTACGCGCCTGCCATTGAATGCCGACGCTGGCCAGCATCTCAGCCAGCGGCAATGTTTCGGTACTGCGAAGGAAACGGTCGAACAAAGGCTTCAGATCCACGCCCGTCACTTCTTCCGCTACGGTCTCCCAGGCATCTTCCGGTACACCTACCGGCTTGCCGGCATAGAAGTCACGGCCATAGCGTTGCCATAGGGCCAGCATGACATCGTCGAGGCTGCGTTTGCCCTGGGTTTCCTTGCGGATATGCAGGTCGAGGCACAAGCCGGCCAACGCGCCCTTGGTGTAATAGCTGACACCGCTGTTCAGGCTGTTTTCGTCCTGACGGTAGTATTTGATCCAGGTATCGAAGCTGGATTCGGCCAAGGTCTGCACTTCACGGCCCGGTGTACGCATCACACCGGTGATGGTCTGCGAGAGCAATTCCAGGTAGCTGTCGGCATCTATTACCCCTGTACGGACCAAGGTCAGGTCATCGTAATAGCTCGTCAGCCCTTCAAAGGCCCACAGAAGCCGGGAATAAGCTTCGCCATCGGCCGGGTAGGGTGCATAGGCAGCGGGTTTTATGCGCTTCACATTCCAGCTGTGGAAGTACTCGTGCGAAATCAAACCCAGGTACTGGCGATAACCGTTCTTCATGCTGGTTTCGCCATCCTTGGGCAGGTCCTCCCTGGCGCACATCAGGGCAGTGGAGGCACGATGTTCCAGCCCGCCGTATCCTTCGCCACTGACGAAGGTCATGAAGACATAACGGTCGAAGGGGGCGGGTTCGCCAAACATGCGGATCTGATGCTCGCAAATCTTCTTGGTATCGCGTGCGAGGCGTTTGGAGTCGAGCTTGGGCAAGCGGCCGGAAAGTACGAAGTCGTGCGGTACGCCACACGCCTTGAACTGGATCAGAGTAAAGTCACCGATTTCAACCGGGTGATCGATCAACTCGTCGTAATTGCTGGCGCGATAGCTGCCAAACGCATAGGGCTTGGCCTTGTGTGCAGGCAGGCTGGTGGCAACCCGCCATTCCCGGTATGCCTTGCCGCTGGGGGCGACGATATCAACTTCCACCGGCTGGTCCTGCTGACCGTCGACCGCCAGAAACACGCTGCTGCCATTGAAGAAGGCACGGGTCTGGTCGAGGTAGGCAGTACGTACCGACAAGTCATAGCCATACACGGTATAGCGAACTGTCACAGCGCCCTGTGCAGGGGCCAGCTGCCAGTGGTTCTTGTCGGTTTTCTCGATCGCAATTTCACCGCGCTCGTCTTCAGCACGGATGCTGACTATATGTTTGGCGAATTCGCGGATCAGATAGGAGCCCGGAATCCAGACCGGCAGACTCAAGACCTGACCGGCAGGGTCAGGCTGGGCAATGTTGAGTCGGACTTCAAACAAATGGGCTTCGGGCGAAGCAGCGGAAATGCGGTAGTGAATGGCGGGCTTCATCGCAGCACTCGATGGCGGGAAAGCCGCGCAGTCTACGCCGCTGTTCTGGCAAGCAAAAGCCCCGCAAGCTGCGGGGCTATGGTGATGCAAACAAGGTGTGGTTTAGCCCAGTGCGATTGCCGCAACATCCTTCTGAACTGTCGCTACCACGCTGTTGGCGATGATGGTGTCAGGTGCGGTATTGCCGACCAGTTTATTGACCTGCTTGAATTCACAGGTGAGCGCATCGGGTGTGACAGTAACCACTGCATACCCTTGTGCATCGGTATTGGCGAGTTTTAGCCACGGGTTGCTGTTCAGGCCCGCCAAGGCTTGCGCCAGCGGCAGAAGCTGGCTGTTGAAGCCGGCATCGGCTTGCAGGCCGGTAAGCACCGCGGTCGTAGCGGCATCGAGCTGTACTTCCGGTATGCCTTTACCGGCCAACATGCTACGCAGTTGCACGCGCAGGCCTTCGGCAAGGCTGGCGGCGGTAACTGTGCTTTTGCGCAAGGTGTGATCCAGCAGGTTTACATTCAGCGTCACCGCACCCAGGCCAGGAACAGGCACATTGAGCGGGTAGTACACCAGCGTGGCGAGCCTGTCTGAAACGCCGGATACAGCGTCTTTCAGGTAGTTGAAGAACGAATCCGAACTGACGCCTGCGGTTACCAGGTCCACCATCACCGGAGTGCTGGCGTTGCCTGCATCGTAGTTGTCGTGTACCGCACCGGCGTAGAAGGCATGGATATCGCCCGTCAACGCAACCACGTTCTTGATGTTGTTGCTGCTCAGGTGCTGCATGAGCGCCTTGCGTTCAGCATTAAAGCCATCCCATTGGTCGGCATTGAGCACAAACCGGGTAAAGAAGGGTGCAAGGCTGGCCTGCATGGCGGCGGGCACAAAGGCAGAGGTCTGCTTTTTGGCAGCAATATCTGTCTGGATGGCGGCAAGGACGGCATTGAGGCCGGTCTGGCCTGTTAAACCCTCGGCGATACGTAATGCTCCTGCTTGTTGTTGCTGGGCCGCGTTTGCGCCTGCGGCAGCAGTTGCTTTTACGGTATTGAATACAGTCACAGCCAAACCCGCTTGTTGTGCGGTCAGGCCAGCGCCAACAGCGGCGGCCAGCGTGTCGCCATTGGCGGCGTCGCTCATAGCAATGGCTGTAGCCCCACCCGCTGCTGTAGCATTGCTGGCGCCGGCGGCCACGGCTGCAACAATAGCGGCAGCGACTACCTGGTTATTACCCGCAACTGGGGCTGTGGTGGCGATATTGCTTGCCAGCGAAGGGATGACACTGAGTGCGACGAGGGTTGCAATGGCGTTGCTGCCATCAATGCCCATCTTGAGCAGGGAAACCTCGTTGCCCCATAGCTTCCAGGTAGCGGGCGAAGTCTGCATGGTCTTCTGCCACCAGTCACGCTGGGTCTTGCCCAGGATGGAGACATGGGCGAGTTCATCGCCTTGTGCTCTGCCGCTGGCCATCTTCAAGGTTTCGACAATGCCCAGCGTTTCCTGTGGCACCAGATAGCGGCTGCCAATCCTGCCTAACACCGCACCGGTGATCGGATTGGTGGTGGCCTCCGGGATCAGGTGGTCGCTGCGGTACAGGCGTTCGTCCGTCATCACCAGATGGGCAAGTTTGCCGAACTGCAGCTCGCGGTAGATGCGGATATTGAATACGCCTTCACGCTGGCTGGTACTGAAGTAGATATCGGCCGGCATGAACTCATACCAGGCCTGGCTTGCACTGCGGCGACGGGCTGGCTGGTGCTCGTTGTCACCCCCGGCGGCACTGGCTGTGCCATTGTTGTAGGTTTGGGCGTCGTTCCAGCAATCGTCGCTGAATTCGTGGTCGTCCCAGACGGCAATGAAAGAGAAGCGCTCATGCACAGCCTGTAAGCGGCTGTCGGTACGGTATTTCTTGTACAGGTAGCGGTAATCGGCCAAGGTCGTGGCGTACTTGGGTCCGTTTACCCCGTTCTTGAATGTGCCATTAGGCAATTGCAACGCATCGTGTCGGCTTTCCACTGCACCGATCTGGAAGTCCTCACCTACCGTCTCGTAGATGTAGTCGCCTAGGTGGACGACGAAGTCCAGGTTCTCGTTGGCGGCGATATGGGCATAGGCGCCCCAGTGGTTGATGCTCCAGTCCTGGCAGCTCAGAAAGGCAAACTTCAGTTGGGCAACATCGGCGTCCTTGGCGGGCGCGGTCTTAAAACAGCCAATCTTGGAGCGGGTATCGCCTGCGATGAACTGGTAGTAATAGGACTTGCCTGGGACCAGCCCGGTTACCTTATGACGAACCGTATGATCGAATTCCCTCAAGACAGGCACCATCGTGTCGAGCACCAAGCCGCCTGCAATGCCGGTATTGCCGCCCAGGGTGCTGGTATGGTCTGCCTCGCTGATCTGTAAGCGGATGGAGAAATCGGCTTCGTCACTGCTGGCAACAGGGTCCACACTGCTGGGCACGACGCGGGTCCACAGCATGATGCCGTCGGGCCGCGGGTCGCCCGATGCAATGCTTTGCGGGAATTGCCAATCTTTGCCTTTGGCTGCGACGGGAGCGGCGCTTGCGCTATCACTGTCGCTACCGCATCCGAACAAGCCCAAGCCGGCTACTGAGGCCGTGATAAAGCCGCCAGCTTTCAAAAACTGTCTTCTATCCATGCTTCTGTCTCACTCTCGTATTATTTTGAGGACCTGTTCCCGGCTGCGAAACCGGTGGCAGGTTGTAATCGATCACACCGGGTTGACGACGGATCGATCAAGCACATGCTTTGTGCTGTGCCGGGCGCAACTCTACCTTGTCGCCATGTCAGCCGCATTGCTGTTGTTGGCGATGTGTCGAAAAAACAGACTGTGTTGGGGAAGGGGATGAAGCAGTGTCGTGACGATACCAATCAAGACCTTATCTTTGATTGGGTGACTGGCCATGTAAAAGGCCGCTTTCGCGGCCTTTGAGTCAGTGCTCAGTTTTTAGCTTGTTTGCGTTCGAACTCATGCAACTGGCGTCGCCACTTCTTGGTCGGCCGGCCGCGTACATCAGGGTGGTCAAATACTGGAGCGAGTGCTTGGGCCTGTCTTTTTGCCTCGCGTGCCGCTTGGCTCGCTTCTGTTTCGCTGTATAGCTGGCGCGCCTCGCTAGCGGGCCCGCGTCGTTCGTCCAACTTTTGAACGATGATCACAAATTCACCGCTTGGACTGAGGATACGGAGCTGGTCACCCACCTTCACGTTGCGAGAAGGTTTGGCCCGCTCGTCATTCAGATGGACATGACCTGCGTCGATAGCGGTGCTGGCAAGGCTGCGCGTCTTGAAAAAGCGGGCAGCCCATAACCATTTGTCCAGCCGTACCAGGCTAGGTACGTTCAGCTGTTCGCCCATCCGGCACCTTGTTCGGGGTTGAAGCGCAGGGTTTCGCCCCGTACCGCACTGCCGGCGGAACCGATAAGCCATAGGAAGGCTGGGACCATATCGGCGGGCAAGGGCAGGGCATCCATGTCTTCAGCAGGATGGGTCTTGGTTCGGAAAGGGGTACGTACTGGGCCGGGGATCAGCAGATTGACGCGAGGCATAGGGTCTTTGTCCCATTCATCGGCGGTGATGGCAGCGAGTGCAGCCTGGCCTGCCCGGCTTGCAGCAAAGCCACCCCAGTAGGCTTTGGCATCGAAGGCGTGTTGTTCGCCAACAAAGATGATGCTGCTGTCCTTTGCGCGCTTGAGCAAGGGTAGGCAACTACGATTGATGGCGAAAGGCGCGGCAACGTTGACGCGGTACATATCCATCCATTCTTCCAGCTTCTGGTTGATCAGCGGTGAAAGATGGTTGAATCCGTTGGCACAGTGGACAATGCCATCGAGTCTGTCGAACTCCTTCCAGATGAGGTTGGCCAGATTGACGCAGTCCTGGTCGGTCATCTTGGCCATATCCAATGGAATAGCGGCAGGTTTGAGCCCGCCAGCGGCCTCAATGGCATCGTAGACTTTGGCTAGTTTCTTCTCGTTACGCCCAAGCAGGATTACAGTGGCGCCATGCGCGGCGAAAGCCATAGCAGCGGCTTCGCCCAAACCCTGGCCCGCACCGGTCACCAGAATGACGCGGTCTTTCAAATAATCGGCGGGGGCGGTGAAATCTTGCCAGGGCTGCATGGTCGGGTTCCCAGAGGGTGACGGTAAAATGGACTGGATCGAGTTTAACACGGGCACTACAGGCTTTCGGTCTGCCCTAAGAAGCTGTCTGGTTAATGTCTATCGTAGTTTGGCAAGTGTTATTTTTAGCATGGCGACGCGCACGAAATTCTCCGCTGTCGCCGTCAATACCTCGACATCTTTTGCTAGGCGGCGAAAGTTGCCCA
>NZ_JBQXDJ010000075.1:0-16962 GCF_052601015.1 Chitinimonas violaceus
GGATTGGATCTGGTTCTACAATCACGAACGCCCTAACATGGCCTTGGGCGGTATTACCCCAATACAGCGGCTGGCCATGGTCGCATAGCGCTACTTCTGACTCCCCTTAAAAATGGGGGGATTACCCCCCCTTTGTAATTAGCGTTGTGAAGCTAAAAATCAGACTGCTCTTAAAGTTACACACGTAATTAGCTTGAAAAATGCTCATTTTTTTCTATTTGGCTGTCTGAGTGGCTTACATTTGCAAGAGGCCACGCAGGAAGACTTCATCAGGCTCATTCAGCCGCGAAGGAAAAATTAACCTGGCGGCAATTTCTTCAATTGGTGATAGTTTCCAGCAGAGTATTTCCAGCTAGGGATGTTATGACGAACTGACTTGGGCGCCTGTGCGTTTACAGTTGGACTGAAGTTGAGAAAAAGATTGCCTCAACGGTTTTTCGCTTTCCAAAGTTGGATGCTAACCCCCAAGGAATCGAATTTAACCGTCGGATCGTCCTGCCCCTCTCTTCCCATCCTTACAGTAGCCCACCTTCGACTTGATGAATTCGGGATAGTGGAGACAAGGAGAAATAAATGAACTTCACCATCCTGAAAGAATTATTCGTGGAGTTTCTTCGCACTCGCCATATTGCCCGACATTTTCGTCGCTCAGCACCGCTGAACACTCTAACGCAGACCGGTGAGAGCCAAGAGGTTCCCGCCTCACTAACTAAGGCTCTGGTTGAGGCAGCAACCTCCAACGTCGAGGCACTGCTCAAACAGCTTGGTAGCCATAATGACGGCCTATCAGAGGTGCAAGCCGAGGTTGTCCGCGCGCGCGTTGGTCTTAATGAGATCGAACATGAGAAGCAACTGCTGTGGTGGATACACCTGTGGCACTGTTACTGCAGCCCCTTCAATCTGCTACTGACGTTGCTGGCTATCGTGTCCTATGTGACGGACGACATGAAGGGTGCGCTCGTTATTGGCATGATGGTGGTGCTCTCTACATTTCTGCGCTTCTGGCAGGAAGGCAAATCAAATAAGGCCGCTGATGCGCTGAAGGCGATGGTTAGCAATACTGCTACAGTTATTCGTCGAAACCTGTCCGAAGGCATCTCGCTGAAAGCGGAAGCCGCGTCTAGCGCACATCCGCACAGCAAATCAGCACAACGTGTTGAACTGTCGATAAAGTTTCTGGTACCGGGCGATGTGATCGTGCTATCGGCGGGTGACATGATCCCGGCCGATTGCCGCGTACTGACTGCCAAGGACTTATTTGTGTCGCAAGCGGCGATGACAGGTGAGTCAATGCCGGTCGAGAAATTCGCTGCCCTGTGTGATGTTGAGGCAGCCAACCCACTGGAATTCGACAACCTTCTGTTCATGGGTACCAATGTGGTGTCCGGTTCGGCAATGGCCATAGTACTTGGCACCGGCAACAGTACCTACTTTGGCACGTTGGCCAGTCGCATTACCACCACTGACCGCGCGCCCACATCATTCCAATCTGGCGTGAACAAGCTGAGTTGGCTGCTCATTCGCTTCATGTTAGTGATGTCACCGTTGGTACTCTTCATCAACGGCTTCACCAAGGGTGACTGGATGGAGGCACTGCTATTCGCACTGTCTGTTGCAGTGGGTCAGACACCCGAAATGCTGCCTATGATCGTTACCTCGACGCTGGCCAAGGGCGCAGAATTCCTGTCACGCAAGAAAGTCATCGTCAAGCGGTTGGATGCGATCCAGAACTTTGGCGCAATGGATATTCTGTGTACCGACAAGACCGGTACGCTGACACAGGACAAGATTTTCCTGGCGCGGCATGTCGATGTATGGGGTGATGAGTCGAATGAAGTACTTGAATTAGCTTACCTCAACAGTTACTACCAGACCGGCCTCAAGAACTTGCTGGATGTCGCTGTTCTAGAACATGCCGAAGTGCATCGCGAGCTGGAACCTGCCAACAACTTCCGCAAGGTTGATGAAATTCCATTTGATTTCACTCGCCGCCGCATGTCGGTGGTAGTGGAAAAGCACGATGAACACCATTTACTTATCACAAAGGGAGCAGTCGAGGAGATCCTATCAATATGTACTCAGGTGCGCCATGGTGATGCAATCGAACCGCTTACGCCTGAACTGCGGACGCATATCCATACAGTGACGGTCAGCCTCAATGAAGAAGGTTTACGTGTCGTCGCCGTGGCCGCCAAGAAGGGCTCCTCGACTCAGGACAGCTACAGCCTCGCCGACGAGTGCGAGCTGACCCTGATTGGCTACGTGGCATTCCTCGATCCACCGAAGGACTCTACTGCACCGGCACTCAAGGCGCTGACCGAGCATGGCGTTACAGTCAAGGTACTAACCGGTGACAACGAACTGGTAACAGCCAAGATTTGCTGCGAGGTGGGTTTGGCCCAGCAAGGGGTGCTATTGGGCAGTGACATCGAGTGTATGAGTGACCAGGCACTGACGGAGGCTGTAGAGAGCCACAACGTCTTTGCCAAGCTCACACCCTTACACAAGGAACGCATCGTGCGCGTGTTGAAGACCAATGGCCATGTGGTCGGCTTCATGGGTGACGGCATCAACGATGCCCCGGCACTACATGCGGCCGACATCGGCATTTCGGTCGACACGGCAGTGGACATCGCCAAGGAGGCAGCCGACATTATTCTGCTGGAAAAGAGTCTGTTGGTTTTGGTGGAAGGCGTACGGGAAGGTCGCCGCACTTTCTCCAACATGCTCAAGTACATCAAGATGACAGCCAGTTCCAATTTCGGCAATGTACTTTCAGTGCTGGTTGCCTCTGCCTTTATTCCGTTCCTACCGATGCTGCCTATGCACCTGTTAGTACAGAACCTGCTGTATGACATCTCGCAGATTGCTATCCCATTTGATCATGTTGATGAAGAGCTGCTACAAAAACCGCAGCACTGGCATACGGAGGACATCGGGCGCTTTATGATATTTTTCGGACCGATCAGTTCCGTGTTCGACATCACCACCTTCGCGGTGATGTGGTTTGTGTTTGGCGCACAGACTCCCGAACAGCAAACGCTATTCCAGTCCGGCTGGTTCATCGTCGGGTTGCTGACCCAAACCCTGATCGTGCACATGATCCGCACGCCGCAGATACCCTTCATCCAGAGTCGGGCTGCCACTCCGCTACTGGTGATGACTGGCATCATCATAGCGGTCGGCATCTTCCTGCCGATGGGGCCGTTGGCACATTACTTCAAGTTGCAGGCACTACCACCGCTGTACTTTGTATTCCTGCCGCTGATCATGCTGGCATATATGGGGCTCACGCAGGCCATGAAGGGCATTTACCGTCGCCGCTGGGGTTGGCAATAGGCAGAACCGCCGAAAATCCCGACATAGGCAAACAACCCGATAGGTTCTAAGGGTTGCGCGAGAGCCAGGGGGAGACTCCTTCTGGCTACTCAACTAGTTATCTTCTTAGCTTTACTCTGATTCGTAATTGCTGCTGTCATCGGTTGAATAAAAAACTCCAAGACAGACTGTAGGCAACACCGTATGAATTTTTGTCTAGGGGTGGACAGGCTTGTGAGGTTTCCTTTGGGCTAAGCGCCAATGCTTTTCCACCTCGACTATAAGAGCACAGCAAGTGGAATACGTACATATGGATACCCAGTCCAGCATCTCAATCGGGGCTGTCTGGAAGACTTGGTTAAAGATTGGGAGGTATGTAAAGGCTAATTGCAGCAACAACATAGTACCGCTGCCAATCCATATCCATTGGTTTGTAAACCAGCCATTAACCCAACATGGCTGAGTGAGGGATCGACAATTAAATAGATAAAAAATTTCCACCATCACGAAGACATTACAGGCAATGGTACGTGCAACTGGCAAAGAGTGACCCCAATACAGCGCCAACTCAAACATGCCAAAGGCACCAAGCAGCAGCATAAACCCGACCATGAGAATGCGGAGGATTAGTTCTCGCTCAAGCACTGGGGCTGTTGGTAGTCGCGGTGGGCGTTGCATGATGCCACGCTCGACCGGCTCAAATGCAAGCATCAGCCCAAGTAGGATAGCCGTAGTCATATTGATCCACAGAATCTGCAATGGTGTGATGGGCAGCGTTGTGCCGGTACAGAGGGCAGTGAAGATTACTAACCCCTCGCCAGCGTTGGTCGGAATAGTCCAGACTAAAAACTTGATTAGATTGTCATAGATACCGCGCCCCGCCTTGATAGCGGTTTCGATAGTGGCGAAGTTGTCATTAGTAAGAACCATCGCGGCAGCCTCTTTAGCCACTTCGGTCCCACCTAAGCCCATGGCGATGCCAATATCTGCTTGCTTGAGTGCTGGTGCATCGTTTACTCCATCACCTGTCATGGCAACTACCTCGCCATTGGCTTGCAAAGCCCTCACCAGTCGCAACTTCTGCTCAGGCTCGACGCGGGCGAATACATCAACAGCGATGACAGCTTTGCGCAAAGCGGACTCATCTAGGCATGCCAGTTCGCCACCAGTCAGCGCTTGGCCGTCGTACCCGATGATGCCTAATTGGCGAGCAATAGCTCTTGCTGTTCCAGGGTGATCGCCAGTAATCATCTTCACGCGAATGCCTGCCGCGTAGCAGGTACGTACCGCAGCAATGGCACGAGGCCTGGGCTGGTCGAGCATGCCAACAAGGCCAAGAAACACCAGCCCAGACCCAATATTGGCATGTTCGAGTTGTTGATTGGGACCCAATTCGGAGCGTACCAATGCCAACACCCGCAAGCCATCATCTGCCATCCGAGTTGCTGTTGCTTGGATAACCCCTGAGACCAGCGGTAACTCATGGCCTTGGCTATCCAGCATGCTGGTACAAGCAGGTAGGAGTTTCTCTACAGCGCCTTTAACACAGATAACTTGTATGCCTTCAATCTCGTGCAGGGTGGCCATGTATTGACGGTCTGGATCGAAGGGTAGCTCGTCCAACCGGGGAAAAATCGTGTTCAGCGTGGTATCGTCCAAGCCTCCTTTGCGTGCCGCTACCAACAGCGCTGCCTCAGTGGGATCCCCTGCCACTGTCCAGTTCTGGCCTTCGCGAAGTAAACGTGCATCATTACAGAGCACACCTGCCAACAGGACCTCACGCAGCGCACCACTGACAGTGGCAGGTTGCTCGACATTGACAATGCCGCCAGACGGCTCATAACCCTGCCCGCTTACGGAAAAACTGGTCATGCCCGCCCAGATCTCACGGACTGTCATGGCGTTCTCGGTCAATGTGCCAGTTTTGTCGGAGCAGATAACCGTGGTACTACCTAAGGTCTCGACCGCGGGCAACTTGCGAATAATTGCTTGATGTTTGGCCAGGCGGGCTACACCGATAGCCAGGGTAATAGTCATCGCTGCCGGTAATCCTTCCGGAATTGCACCTACCGCCAGTGCAACGGCCGCCATGAACATGTCGAAGGTTGCCTCCCCACGTAGTACACCGATGGCAAAGGAGAGTGCAGCCAAGACTAGAATCACCAGCAGCAGATGCTTGATGAGCAAGTTCATTTTGCGCATCAATGGTGTTGTTAGTACTGGTGCCTGCGAGATTAGCTGGGATAACCGCCCAGTCTCCGTACTAACGCCTGTGGCAGTAACAACCCCTATACCCTGGCCGCCCACCACCAAAGTGCCAGCGAAAGCCATATTCTGCCGTTCTGCCAATGGTGTATCGATTAGCTGCACTGCCGTACTTTTGCTCACCGCTGCAGATTCACCCGTTAGGGTTGCTTCAATAGTACGAAGCGCTTTACTGGCGAGCAGGCGTAGGTCGGCCGGTACTTTATTGCCACTTGCAAGTACAACCAAATCGCCGGGAACAATCTCTATGGCATTTAGCTTGCGATGTGTACCGTCTCTGACCACTGTGGTTTCAGTAGCCACCGACTCTGCCAGTGCCATTAAGGCAGCCTCAGCTTTTCCCTCTTGGATGAAGCCAGCCAGTGCATTAATCAGCACAACACCAAAGATCACGCTAGCTTCGACCCATTCACCAAGTAGGACAGTAACCGTACCTGCGGTTATCAGTACCAGAATCATTGGTTGGAGGATTTGCGTGGCAAACCGTAATAGGGGGCTACGCTCGGACCGGCAGTTCAGTCGATTGGGACCATGAGTGCGCAATCGTTCAGAGGCGTCATGATCATCAAGTCCCTTATCTGGATCGACCTTGAGCAGCTCTGTCACCTGGGTCGCTTGTAGGGCGTGCCAATCAGACATGACCAGTTTTTCCTCACAGCTCTGCGCTGAATTGAATAGATATCAGTAGCTATTACCATCATCAATAGCTCCACGAGTTGGCGCTAATTCACAATCAATCCAGACTAAGAAATGGCGCACATACCATTATGATCGCGTCAGCAACTGCGAGTTCTGCACTAGATTTAAATAGGCGTACAGTGAATCACCTCGGGTGATTGTGAAGTCCGATTGATCTTTATTCCATATTATTTACGAAGAGGACGAAATGCGTCACTGCATGGAAGAAACTTAGATTGCCACAGTTTGGCAACAGAATTTGCTATCGTCCTGATGCACACTAAATAAATTGATGAATAGCATGTCAGTAACTAGGGCATGCAGCAATTGGCTTTCCGTCTGAGATGAGTGAATTAGCGGCCGAATGATAGTTATGCAATTGCGCTAGAGATACGAGACTAATGGGTTCACTGTCGTTCAGTCCTAAGTGTCCAATCGCCACCCGCTCCCACCCTGTGCTTTGACGCGGTACATTTCCGCATCTGCCTTGGCAAGCAATTCGTCTGCTGAACTTCCATCGCGGGGATAGAGGCTTATACCAATACTGGGATGGGTAAGGACTTGCAATTGATCAAAGACGAAGGGTTGGCTGATGGCTGTCACCAACTGGTTCGCTATAGCTTTCACATCATTAATGTCCGCCAAGTCTGTCACGAGCACAGTAAATTCATCGCCACCTAATCGAGCTACTAGGTCAGATTTTCTAACCGCACCTAAAAGTCGTCCCGCGACGGCAATCAACAGTTTGTCGCCAATAGCATGGCCAAGATTATCATTTACCGATTTGAAGTGGTCTAGGTCCAGGAACATTACTGCAAGCATCTTATGCTGCTTGGCTGCAGCATCAATGGCGCTAGCCAGCATATCAAGGAAGTACTGTCGATTAGCCAAACCAGTCAAACTATCATGGTACGCAAGGTGTTTTATTTTTTCGCGCTCATTACCCTGCGAAGTCATATCATGTTGAATGGCAATAAAATGAGTAATGGCCCCCTCATCATCAAATAATGGCGTGATAATCTGGTTGACAGTAAAGAGCGTTCCATCCTTGCTTCGTTCAACCAACTCGCCTTGCCAGGGTTGACCAGCAAGAATAGTTTCCCAGAGCACTTGATAGAATGCTGCGCTTTGGACGCCGGAACGCAATATATTAGGTGTCTTGCCGAGCAGCTCATCCTCGTTGAAACCACTAAGACGACACAATGCTTTGTTTACCCACACGATATGGCCATATCGGTCTGTAATCATGACTGCATTTGCCGCGGTGACAAAGGCCCGAATCAGTAGTTTTTGCGCTGTCCGCTTCATGGGACCCCTCGCATGTATCTACATCAGTAGTGCTGTAAACATCGGTTTTCTTTGCCAAATGTGATGTCTGGATCAGCAGTTGCAATACTGAGCTTTTCCTATTCTCCAAGTTTGTTAGTTATACAACTAAATTACAGCTGCAGATATCCTCTACCACCTTGACTTGAATGGTGGGAGACATACGGTCATACCCCCGCTTTACATATCAGAAATGGATCCTAATCTGAATCCGGTGCATGGAATGGGCTCCAGTTGTTCTTCGCACTTTCTTCAATATCGCAAACTTGATCTTGATCAAATCCAAATGGCTTTATTGAGGGTAAAACAGAGGCGTAAACATAACAGGAGGCAAGAACATGAGCTACAAGAGTGTATTGGTTCTCGTAGATAGTGGACCACGAGTAGCAAAACATGTCAGTTTTGCACTCAAGTTAGCTCAGCAGCATGGCGCACGACTAACAGGGTTGTATGTGACAGATCGCCCAAGCGAAGTTATCGGTTTCAATGGTGACCGTGTACCCGAGGTCTACGACATTCTGCAGCGCAACCTAGAGGTTGATGCTGCCAAAGCGCGTGCAATATTTGAACAAGAGGCAAAACAGGTTGATGGCGTACAAACCGAGTGGCGCCAATATATCGGCTCTGCCATCAACACAGCTTGTGTCAATGCCCGGTATCATGATCTGACGATCCTAGGACAGGATGATCGCAAGTATCTAGGGCGAAATACGCCATCCGGCTTACCGCAAGCAATTGTTCTTGGCTCAGGTAAGCCTGTGCTGGTATTGCCCTACGCAGGTGAATTCGATTTACCTGGCCATCATATTTTGATTGGCTGGGATGCGGGACGCGAAGCAACAAGAGCGGTTGCCGATGCATTGCCACTATTGGCACGCGCTCAGCAAGTAACAGTTATGATCGTCAATCCTCAGGTCAGCGAGCATGGACATGGCGAAGTGGTTGGTGCGGATATTGCAGTTTTTCTGGCTCGGCATGCCATAAACGTCGAGGTGAAGCGCGAGTCAGGCTTGAGCCGCAATGTTGGTAATACCTTGCTGAATTCAGCAGCGGATATGAATGTGGACCTGATCGTAATGGGACTATATGGGCATTCGCGGTTGCTGGAATTGGTATTGGGCGGCACGAGCCGAACCATATTGCAGACAATGACTGTCCCTGTACTACTGTCTCACTAATTGCCTACTTCCAAATACCTGGATCGCCCGTTCTACTATCAACCGTAAGCGCCAACAAGCTTTTGTACTGTCAAGCTGTTCGCAATCGGTCCTGTTTCGAACGGGCCAGACGATAACAACAAGTGGGGTGCCCTAAAACACTAGCTGCCAATGCTGATAAAGGATGGGAGTCTCATCTGTGTTTACATGGCTTGGCAAGGTCGGGGGTGATCAGGGTACCAGCAGTGCCTGCCAGCATTTCCTCTATCTGGTCCAATAGGCCGATAACGGCCCTCTTACCTGTTGCTTGAACGAATTGGCACGCGGCCTGGACTTTAGGCGCCATGGAGCCCGTCGCAAATGACTCGGCACAAAGCAATGCAGGTGATGCATTCTTCAACACTCGCTGATTAGGCTGCTGCCAATCAAGATATACGCCTTCTATATCGGTTGCGATGATCAAACAGTCGGCATCCAGGTTTTGCGCCAGCAGACTGCTACACAAGTCTTTGTCAATTACAGCCTCGACACCTTGTAATTTGTGGCTACCTGAAATTCGCGTCACGGGGATACCACCACCGCCCGCAGCAATCACAACGGCACCATGATCCAGTAACCATCGAATTGGGGCCAACCCGACAATACGCAGTGGCTGGGGAGAGGCAACTACGCGGCGAAAGCCTGCGCCATCGGCTGCCATCGTCCATTCTCTATCTGCGTTGAGATGATAAGCCTCATCCCGTGTATAGACCGGTCCAATTGGCTTCGTAGGATGTGTAAAAGCTGGGTCGTTCGGATCAACCTCTACCCGTGTTAACAGCGTGGCAACGGTACACTCGGCAGGCAGCAGATTGGCAACCTCTTGCTCTAGCTGATAACCGATCATGCCTTCAGTTTCGGCACCAAGCACATCCATGGGGTAGGGTGGCACGACGCCATAGGTTGCACCTTGCAAAGCAAGCAACCCAACCTGAGGTCCATTGCCATGGGTGATTAGCAACGTGTGCTCATGTGCCAAGCGAGCAATCTGAGCGGCTGCACAACGGATATTTTCCAGTTGATTCTGCGCACTTAACAACTGCCCGCGCTTGAGTAAGGCGTTGCCGCCCAATGCAACAACAATTTTCATGGACTTTTCTTATGCAAGCGTGGCAACCAGGACCGCCTTGATGGTGTGCATACGGTTTTCAGCTTGAGTGAATACGATGGATGCTTCGGATTCGAATACTTCGTCTGTCACTTCGATTTCCGCAAGACCGAAGCGTTCATAAACCTGCCGGCCGATTTCAGTTTCCAGGTTATGAAAAGCGGGCAGGCAATGCATGAAACGCGTATGCGGCTTACCTGTCGCCTGCATTAGCGCTGTGGTTACCTGATAGGGTAGTAGTTGGTCGATACGCTCTTTCCAGACTGCCTCTGGTTCACCCATCGAAACCCAAACGTCGGTATCGAGGAAATCAGCGCCTGCTACGGCTATCCTCGGATCCGTTTCGATCGTAATGCGAGCACCGGTTGTACGCGCCAATTCGCGCATTTGCGCCACTAGTTCAACAGGTGGCTGCAGATTGGTAGGTGCCGCGATACGCACGTCCATGCCCATTTGAGTGCCACCGATCAACAACGAGCATCCCATGTTGAAACGGGCATCGCCCAGATAGCAAAACGATAGTTCGCGCAGTGGGCGTTCACCAAATTCCTCCATCGTCAGTAAATCAGCCAAGACCTGCGTTGGATGCGCTTCATCGGTCAGACCGTTCCAGACAGGTACGCAAGAAAATCGCGCGAGGTCCTCCACGACGCTTTGGTGAAACCCCCGGTATTCAATGCCGTCATACATTCGGCCCAGAACACGTGCCGTATCTTTGAGTGACTCCTTGTGGCCCAGTTGCGAACCTTCAGAGTCAATGTAGGTAACATGGCCACCTTGATCATGCACCGCGACTTCGAAAGCGCAGCGCGTTCTTGTCGAGGCTTTTTCGAAAATCAATGCAATATTTTTACCTTTCAAACGTGGATGTTCAATTCCTGCACACTTTGCACGCTTGAGTTCTGCTGCCAAGTTCAGCAGGAAACGGATATCCCTCGGTGAGAAATCCTTTAAGTCCAACAGGCTTCGGTTGCGGAGGTTATAGCTCATGATATTTTCCTGGAGGGATGGACTAGATTGGATCGCGTTCGATGGGACAACTCATGCAATGGCTCCCACCACGACCACGACCTAGTTCACCACCCGGAATGGTGATGACTTCAACACCCGCTTTGCGCAGCAGTGTGTTGGTATAAGTATTGCGGCTATAAGCCATAACTACGCCCGGAGCTAGAGCAAGCAGGTTATTGCCGTCATCCCATTGCTCACGCTCAGCCTCGAAAGCATCACCACCCGTTGCCACCACCCGCAATTTTGCCAACCCCAATGCTTGTGCGACGACATCCAGGAATGGCTGCTGTTCTGTACGTACATCCAGCGTACCCTCCTTCGTACCCGGCCGAATGCTGTGCACTCTTATTGCATTGACCATTTCTGGGAAAATGGTCACCAGATCCACATCACAAAAGGTGAACACGGTATCCAAATGCATTGCACCACGGCACTTGGGTATCTGCGCAGCTAGCACAAGGCTCGCTGCACCTTTGGCGAACAAGGTACGAGCCAGCTGGCTGACTGCCTGAGGCGAGGTCCGCTCGCCCATGCCTATCAGAACGATACCTTTTCCAATCGGCATGACGTCACCACCTTCAAGTGAGGTAATGTCCTGTTGATACCCCATATCTTCTTGCCAAATTTTTGTAAGACCTGCAAACAGAGGATGGAAACGATAAACCGCCATTGTCAGCAATGTTTCCTGTCGACGAGCAGGCCAATACATCTGGCCGGGTATTACGCCATCAAACACCCAGGCGCTGCTATCGCGCATAAATAGAGCGTTGGGCAGTGGCGGCAACAATAGACCCTGGTAGCCTGTACACTTGGCCAGCAGCCCTTCCGCCTCAAAAGGCAATTCCGCATGAGTGAGCCCACCAATCATATAGTCGGTCAGTTGCTTTGGCGGCAATGCTTCCAACCAAGGGCGTAGTTGTCCAGCAAGCTCCTGGTCCACAAAACCACCCGCAAGCTTGCGATCGAGCAGCCAAGCACGTGCTGCGGGGTTGGTAACCGTATCAGCCAACAAATCGTGCAGATCCAATACTTCGACACCACGCTCAATCATTGCACTTGTGAAGACATCATGATCGTTGCGCGCCTGTGAGACCCACAATACATCGTCAAAGAGCAATTCGCGGCAGTTGGCAGGAGTAAGTCGTTTTTGAGCAAGACCTGGCCGGCACACTAAGACTCGACGTAGCCGCCCTATTTCTGAGTACACACCTGTAGACATGGTGACTTCCATTCTTATAAGCCAAGTTTATTCGTTGACAACAGATAAACTGCTACCGCAGCCAACAGTAGTAGCAATGCCAGCCCCCCCCATTCAAAGCGGGAAAATGGCTGTTCTGCGCGCTGCTTTTTTGCGAGCAGGTAGAACGCTGCCCCTGGTGCATAAAGCAAGGACCCCAGCAGCAGATACTTGAGGCCTGCTGCGTAGAGAAGCCACAGGCAATATCCTGTTGCTAATACCGTCACAGGAAAATCACTTCTTCTAAAGGCCATACTTACCCCTTCGCTACGCCATACCAAGAGCAGGCTATAGGCAGCGCTAAGTAGATAGGGGACGAGAATCATCGCGGTGGAGAGGGATATGAGCGCCAGATATGACGCTTTGGAAAAAAGGGTCACTATTAGGAAGATCTGTACCATGCCGTTGGTCAACCACATGGCATTGGCGGGAACCCCTTTTGCGTTTTGTCTGGTCAACCAGCGTGGCATGACACCCCCCTGCGCAGGCGTAAACAGTGATTCTGCTGCAAGGAGTGTCCAGGCTAGAAAGCCGCCCCCGACGGAAAGAAGCAAACCTACATACACTACGACAGCGCCCCACGTACCGATCACCCTTTCGAGCACACCAGCCATGGATGGAGTCTTGAGCCTTGCCAATTCCGGCTGCGTATAAATACCCAGCGATAGCACCGAAACTGCCATCATCAGTAACAGACAGATCAGAAAACCCAATACTGTGGCACGTCCAATGTCTTCTCGCCTGCGAGCTCGAGCCGAATAAACACTTGCGCCCTCTATGCCGATAAAGACCCAAACCGTAATCAGCATCGTGCTTCTGACTTGATCAAATAAAGAACCAAGTTCCACACTGCCCCAGAAGTTAAGCTTGAACACATCGGGTTGAAATGCTGCTGCAACTAGTACAATAAACAGCACTAGTGGAATAACTTTTGCCAATGTCACTACACCATTGAGAATTGCCGCACCATGTATGCCTCTCAGTACCAGCATATGGACAACCCAGAGTGCAATGGATGCACCAAGAATGGCAAAGGGCGAGTTCCCATCACCAAACGCCGGAAAGAAATAGCCAAGCGCCCCAAATGCCGCTACCAAATAGCCAACGTTTCCTACCCAGGCGCTAACCCAGTAGCCCCATGCTGAATTGAAGCCCACATATTCGCCAGAAAGCGCCTGAGCATAGGCATACACGCCGTTATCTAACTCGGGCTTACGCAGGGCCAGTATTTGGTAAGTACGCGCAAGCATGAGCATGCCGATACCGGTGATAGTCCAACCGATTAGGTTTGCACCTGCACCAGCCTTAGAAGCCATATTTTGTGGCAAATCGTAAATACCACCGCCAAGGATCGAACCTACAACGACCGCAACGAGTAGGCTAAAGCTGAGCGTGTTTGGCGCTGGTGTTACTGAAGGGGGGGTTGTATTCATGCTGTTTTTTCCCAAGGGACAAAGCCGCATTAAGGCAATACGTTTCTCTCCCTAAACACATAGTGTTATTACATTCTAATAAGTTGCACGACATTGTCTTTGATCTAGCGCAAGGAAGTGTCCAGACTACAGGTGGATTAACAGATCAATGAATCCGAACATTGGCTGAGAGAATGGCTGACAGATACGCCGTGATGAACACCACCATCATGCGAGCACAAGAGAACAAGCAGCACAACAACTCTTGGACGTAGCCGATACCAACCATGTACCAAAGTCCGTGCCACGCTCAATGGTCTGGGCAACTCGTTAGGTTTCTCTCGGCAGATGGCTGGATCTGGAAAGGGCTAATGCCCAGCAGGGAAACACCGTCCGTGGTCGTCATTACCGACAGGGACTGTGATATTCAAGCAGTACTATTCTTTGTAAGCACACTATGACAAGTCTGCTCGTAACTTCCTTGGGACTATCCCATCGAGCCGGTGCTCACTGATGGCTTAGATGTTTGATAAACACATCCCAGCTTTACTAGGTGCAACCTTTCACTGTACGGCATAGTCGATAACTGGAACAAAAGTTTACCTTGCAAACATTGCCTTTCTTTGTTCAAGGTCAAGGTATACGGTAATCAGACAGCGTAAGTTATGGGTAACGCATCATTTGGTGCATATATATCGGAGATGATCGCCATGACCCAAATTTCAACAGGGCTTTCAGCCGACCAACTGCAACAGATAAACAGTTTCTGGCGCGCCTGTAATTACCTTGCTGCTGGCATGATCTACTTACGAGCCAATCCGCTTTTGCAGCAACCGCTCATACCTGAGCATATTAAAGAACGTCTGTTGGGGCATTGGGGCACAAGCCCCGGGTTGAGCTTTATTTGGACACATCTGAGCCGAGTGGTCGCCCGCGACGACCTCAACGCAATTTTCCTAGCAGGGCCCGGCCATGGCGCACCAGGTGTCCTAGCGCCATGTTGGTTGGAAGGACGCTATGGCGAGATATACCGAGACAAGGGGCAGAGTATTCAAGGTATGCAGCGCTTTTTCACCGAATTCTCCTTCCCTGGTGGCATTGGCAGTCATTGCACGCCCGAATTGCCAGGATCGATTCACGAGGGAGGTGAGTTGGGCTACAGCCTGTCACATGCTTTTGGTGCGGCATTTGACAACCCGGATCTGCTTGTCACAGTTGTTGTAGGTGATGGGGAGTCAGAAACTGGGCCATTAGCAACGGCGTGGCACAGCAATAAATTCCTCAATCCAGCGCGTGATGGTGCAGTGCTACCGGTTTTACATCTGAACGGCTACAAGATTAACAATCCAACCGTACTATCACGTATTCCCGAAACGGAACTACTAAACCTATTTCAAGGTTATGGTTGGCGTCCGGTCCTCGTTGAAGGTGACGATCCCAACCTTATGCACCAACGCATGGCTGCGGTTATGGACGAATGTGTCGCGCTTATACGCCATATTCAGACATCTGCACGGACCGGCAAGACTACTGAGCGCCCGTGTTGGCCGATGATTATCCTCCGAAGCCCCAAGGGCTGGACAGGTCCTGCCGAGGTGGATGGCCATGTCATTGCTGGGACATGGCGCGCGCACCAAGTCCCCTTGACATCAGTTAGAGAGAATGCCGCCCACCTTCAGCAATTAGCATCCTGGCTTCTCAGCTATGCTCCAGCCACATTATTTGAGCCAGATGGCCGTCCTCGCCAAGAAATTATCAGTTGGCTACCCAAAGGCGAACGTCGTTTGAGTGCCAACCCACATGCTAATGGTGGACAGCTGCGCATCCCTTTACAGCTTCCCAATTGGACCGACTATGCAGTCGATCCAATACAAGAAGGCCATACCCTGGAAGGCAACACCGAACCACTTGGTGGGCTATTACGCGATGTTATTCGGATGAATCCGTCGAACTTTCGCCTGTTTGGGCCGGATGAAACAGCCTCAAATAAGCTGCAGGCAACATTTTCTGAGGGCAAGGTATGGATGTCGGAAACGCTTGCGACAGACGAAGACGGCGGTGCTCTATCGCCCATTGGCCGGGTCATGGAATACCTGTCGGAACATACGCTAGAAGGTTGGCTAGAGGGATATTTGCTGACTGGCCGCCACGGGTTGCTATCCACCTATGAAGCCTTTTCACATGTGATCGATAGCATGTTTAACCAGCACGCCAAATGGTTAGACATCGCCGACAAGGTACATTGGCGAACGCCCATCAGCTCACTTAACCTACTGATTACGTCCACCGTTTGGCGTCAAGACCATAACGGATTTTCGCATCAGGACCCAGGTTTTCTAGATGTGGTTGTAAACAAATCGCCCAAGGTGACTCGTATCTATCTACCGCCAGATGCAAATTGCCTGCTGGCTGTCACAGACCACTGTCTACGCAGCACTAACTACATCAATGTAATTGTGGCTGACAAGCAAAAACATCTTCAGTATCTCGATGCCCAAGCAGCAGCGTTGCACTGTGCCCGCGGCCTAGGCATATGGCGCTGGGCTAGTAATGACGAAAGCAGCGAACCCGATCTTGTCATGGCCGCATGTGGTGATGTACCGACTCAGGAATCATTAGCCGCTACCCATATGTTGCGTACCTATTTCCCAGCACTGAAAATACGCTTTATAAATGTCGTCGATCTTTTTCGCTTGCAACCAAACAGCGAGCATCCGCATGGCTTGAGTGACGCTGATTTTGATAGCTTGTTCACACGCGACAAGCCAATCATCTTCAACTTTCATGGCTATCCCTGGCTGATCCATCGGTTAACTTATCGCAGGGCTAACCACTCAAACTTGCATGTGCGTGGTTACAAAGAGAAGGGAAATATCGATACTCCTCTCGAATTGGCAATACGCAATGAGATCGACCGTTTCAGCCTGGTCATTGACGCAATTAACCGGGTACCCAAACTGAACGTAATCGGAGCTGCAATAAAACAAATGATGCGAGATCGCCAGGCAACTTGCCGAGCTTATGCCTTCGAGCATGGCGTTGACCTTCCTGAAGAAGCCGATTGGCGCTGGTCGGAAGTGGTAAGCACATCACAGCACACTACATAAATCTCGTAATACCTCTTCTAAGAATCTGTTCAAGATCTCCAAAATTAGAGAAATAAAGGGTTAGGATCACCGTTGAAACGCACGTTTACCCATTGTAAGCGCCGACTTTTAGGGTGTTTTCCCCTAGTTTAGAAGACCCAGAGTAGGTTTTTACGAGATCTTGAACAGGTTCTAACAGTTCTTAGAACCTGTTCAAAGTCTCCGCAGAAGAAGAGTCAGAAAGGCAAACTGAATGAATTGCAAGCTGGTGTCGAGCTTGCGTTCACAGTTCTTCCACAATCGACGGCACTTCTCCAACCACGCA
>NZ_JBQXDJ010000076.1:0-16575 GCF_052601015.1 Chitinimonas violaceus
TGGCACGCGCCACCTTGAATCTGCACTGGAAGATTGCGGGGTACAACTTGCAACGCTTGTGCTATCTGAAGGTCGCTGGCGTGGTGGCCTTCTGATGCCAGGAATCTGTCTGGATTGGCTGGAAATGGCCAATTCGGGAGAGAAAGCGATGCAAGACGAGTGATAAGTTCCGGAACGAGCTGTCTGGAAGCAACGCAAGGTCGACTTACGCCGCTGTAATGTCAAAAAGTCGGGTTATTCGAGGTGCCCTTAGTTTCTCGTTGGTTGGGGCGCTGTTGCTTCGCATGCTCTATACGCAGTATTTCAACAACATCGGCATCAGTGAATCGTAGATCGTGGTGGGTGACACTACTGTTGCGTCTACTTCTAGAAAAACAGCCCAGTCAGTGACAAGCTGACCGGGCTGTTTCCCGCTTACGTTCTGCGCTAAACCTTACACTGGCTGAGTCAGCAGCGGCGGTCGCGCATGATTTTGCGACGGCACGCGTAGCGCCCCTTCACCGTGGCCGGCTGGGTGAAAGCTGCACAGCGCCTGTCTGAGCTGCTCTACTTCTTGCTGACCTGATGATCCTTCAGCTACTGCCGGTCGAGGCAAATCACGGCTAACGATGCTTGACAGACAGCTCACCTCACCATCTATCTGCAGTTGTGCATTCGCCAATACATCGCCCCATTCGGCAGAGAGCAGACTCGACCACCGGACTCTGATCTGCCCACCCTGAGACAACACCAAGTCGTCGCCTATCCGGCTCCAACTCAGGTCATGCTGCTCACCTTTCAAGCTTACAGTTAAACGTTGCGTGGCTGCTGGCGTGATATTGACCGCTCTTGTCCACGCTGCGTCCAGTACCAGCTCCTGCATTGCGCCAGGCAAGGTCAACGTTACCGCGGACTGATCTGTATCAGGGAACATCGCCAAATCAGCGCCTTTCAACTCGACGCGAGTATTACTACCGCTCACCTGATAGCGCCAGCTGCCATCGGTTTCTTTAACGCATACATGATCGATACCATCGCGTTGCCATGTCATGCGCTGCAGCTCGAGCAGTTCGCCCTGCACTTTATATTTCACGGCTTGGTCATGCTCATTGAACAAGCTAAGTACCGCACCATCAGCCAAATTTATGCCGAAGCCGACGCTGTTCAGCGAGTCCTGGACATTGCTGCGACTACTCAGCCACATGTGTCGGGTATAGCTATCGACCCAGAGCTCGCGCACCGTGACCACGGCACCTTCGACTTCGTCTGCAATAAAATGGAAACCTGAGTCATTGTCGTCCCAATTGGGATAATAAGAACCACGATAACTCAGGCCCCCAGCCGTATTGCGAACCACCTCACCCTTCATCGTGGCGAAGAGGTCATCTGCTGTCACATTGCGGGATACGCCGTTATCCCACCTCAACACAGCTGCGTAGGACAAACCGTCACTATCTTCGGTTGCTCCTTCCAGCAACGCGACACCACGTGTCAAATCCAGCTCACCCTTCCAGCGACCGCGAATCTGCACCCTGCCCGCAGGTGGCTGCTCATGCCCCGCCAATCCAGCAAAATACGCCTGAATCTGTGTCAACGCTGATGCCACGCTCTCCTGGCTGGCGACATCCAAAGCAACTGTAGTCGGAGGATGTTGTTCACCTGGCTGGACGTAATGGGTCAAAGTGACACCATCTGTGATCTGACGATTCGGTTCACACAGCGCCAATGCCTGCAGCGCATTACCCCACTGCAGCTTGGCATGCTGCAGTTCGAGACGATGTTCTGCTGCTAATAGGCTCAACCAGCGAACCTTCACCTGCCCAGCCTGTATCAGCAATAGGTCGTCGCCATGGCGATCCCAACTTACCGGGCCTTCTCCACCTAAGTACTGCACAGTTAACTGCTGTCCGGGTACGATTTTGATTTCCACAGGCGCTTGCCAATCGACGGGAACCACTAACTCACGCGTCTGCGCTTGCAGTTTCAAGTTCACCCACGACTCGCCAAGTACCGCTGGCATAGCCCTGGTTCCCAAGGTAATACGCTCTGCCGCTGTTACTGGGTATTGCCAAAGCAAACGTTGATCGGCTACTTGCCAGATCGAGACCTCACCGGCATCGTCCTTCCACTCTACCAGCGTCCCTTCATTCAGGCTGAGCTTCTTACGATGCTGGTCGAGCCATGCTTGCAAGCTGCCGCGGCTGCGCAGTGCAGCCAATTGATGATCGGACGCTTCGATTGCCAAGGCATCCAGCAACACCCGCCCATCACGAATGGTTTGGGCGCTAAAGTCAACGCGCAAGCCATCCTGCTCGTAATTGCCAACAAAACCTAAGCCCTTTACATCACGCACTACCTGCGCAGCACCGACAAACGACACCTGACTACGTCTATGAATATCAGGGTGCCAATCTTGCAAGGTGCTCACGCCATCCTGTACCTTGGCCAGCAAGCCTTTGCCACTTTCAAGGTCAAACTCGCCCTGCCACTCGCCAGCAATCTGTAACTGACTCGTTTTCAACCGAGCTCGTGCTGCTGGGGTTGCAAAATAACGTTGCAACTCATCCAGTGCACTATTGATATCGGTCTGCGTCAGCCATACGGTAGCCTGCGGAGGTTCACCGCTGCGACCGAGCAACACACCGTCGGCAATCTGAATACTGGGCGGGAAGTCGGTCAATGCCAGCAATGCATCACCTAATTGCAGGCGGGCGTGTTGTAACGCGGCACGTTGATCGTCCGCGAACAGGTCTAACCAGCGGACTTTTTCCTGATTACCCATCCATAACACCAAATCTTCGCCGTCGCGGTCCCAATGCACATCGTCCCATTTACCTTGCCACTGTATGGTCAAACGCTGTGTCGCTACCGGCGAGATGTAAATCGGGGCATGGTCCGGCCAATCAGCAGCGATCACCAGCTGCCGGGTTGCCGCGGTGTTGTACAGTTCAATCGGCCGAGGACCCTCACCGCTAGGTAGGGGCACCTCACTGGCGCGCAAAGTGACGCGCTCCTGATCGCCACCATCCACCGCCTGAACTGCTGGCAACAGCGGTGGAGTAGACGTCGAAGGGGCAATATCTCCCGGTACCGCACTGACAAACTGCGCCAAGCTCACCTGTTGTCCGCCAAACTGTAACTGGGCATGTGCCCATTGTGACGACTGCGACGGACTGCGTACATTCAACCAGCGCACTTGTGATTGACCAGGACTCGACAGCACGATGTCATGGCCCTCTTGACGCCATTGCCAATCGGCTTGCGTACCTGTGCAATGCAGCTTTAGCCCGTTACCTGCTGGTTGCCAGATACTCAACGTGCCTACCGCAAGTTCGCTATCTAACACCACCTCTCGTGTAGCAGACGACAGCGTCAATAGGCTAGTACAAGCACCCTCGCCACGTAGGGGCAGCAGTTGCAGATCACGCGCATGTAGCGTCACCCGCGGTATCTCCCCGCCTTGCAGCAGATACTGCCAGCTACCATCGGGTTTCTTTTGATAGCGATGGATAACGTCTTCGCGCTGCCATTCTGCCGAATCGAGTTCGACACGCTCACCAACCCGCAAACGTAAGCGCTGACCTTGTGCATTGACACCCTCAATCATGCCACCTGCCACAAGGTTTCCCACGAAACCGGTTTTGAACCCGATATTTCGCAACCAACGCGTGACCACTTGCGCTTGATTCTCTTGCCGAAGTTCACGCAACAACGCATAAAACCCGGTATTACCCGCTTCCAACCTTAGCTCATGCAATTGCCAGCCTTGATCGTTCCAGCCGCTGGCAGTGAACTCACCCAACGGGTGTTTACCACGGAAAGCAATACCTTGTTTGGCGTGACCTACCAATGTCACAGCAGTCTCGCACATTACTTCCTGACCGTTGATCCAGACACGGTTGCTTGCCGTCTCGCTGATCAAGCTCTGCTCACGTAAGAAGTCAATTACCCCGACCGTCCCTTCACCTTGGACCATGACCGAGTCTACCAAACCCATTAGTTTTGATTCGGTAAGCCAAGCTTTTAGTGCTGAATTCAGTTGCGTTAGCCAGTCAGCATTAATGACCACACTATTGTCTAACACCACTATCAGAGCCTGCTCTTGATTCAGATGCAGCGTCACACCTGCAAGCAGCGGCCGTATCATCCCATCGGTTGGTGTTGTCGTGGAGGTGATGCTTTGCCAGTTAGCTTGTTGGGACTTGGCCAGCATCTGGGGTGCCAACAATTGTTGCAGATGCTTGGCGTCCGGTACGCCTACCGATAAATCGCTGATCAGGTGATCGCGTTGTTCCGCTCGTGCCAGTATGTCCTGTAGCAGGACTGGCATATTGTTGAGCTGCAGCTGTGTGTACGCCCTGGCAAACTGTCTTTCCGGCGCCAACACATCCAGCAGTTTCAATACGGTTTGGCCCCTGTTTATCAACAGCACATCGTTGCCATCGCGCTCCCAGGCAATGTAGTTCATATGGCCGTCCAGGATGATCTTCACGCCCGGTCTGTCGGCCAAGACGATGCTCGGTGCTGCTACTTGACGCCAGCGGTCGGTGATCGATACCGTTTGTGTCGCTGCCGTCAATCTCAACAATAAGGCTGGCGAATCATGATGGCGCAGAGGCAGGCTCTCCAAATCACTATCATTCAGTGTTAGCGTTTCAGCCAGACCTCCATTCACCAGATATGATGTCGGCTTGCCCACCTCATCGAGGTACTGATAACTGGCTCCGTCGCGTTGCCACGATGCAGACTTGAGTTCCATCCCCCCATTCACAAAGTGAAGTTGCAGTACTTGGCCTTGCTCATTCACCCCCTTAATGGTCGCTCCCTCACTGAATTCCCCATAGAAGGTCGGGAAGTCTTCTTGTACGTGTCTAGCCATCTGGCTGGAATCTGGGCGTGTCCCACGTCTACGCCAATCTCTCCCTCGCAATAACGAATTGAAAAAGCCATCATGCCTGCCCACGTCGAGTTCGCGGCATTGTAAACCAGGTATAGCACCCATTTCTCCTCGTTGGATATCAACCAATCGTGGAGTCTCGAAGACAAAGCGACCTTTATCCTGCCCCGTTGGTAGCGTGAAGCTGCCAGACAGTCGGAATTTGTCCTCCAGCTTCGTCACTTGCTCTATGGAACCCGGGATGGATACTCTGAAAGGAGCAGTGTTGTGATCCTTTAGCCAGACCACATCATGCTCTTCACTTCCCATGTGGGTCCGTGACTGGCTGTTAATCAAAAAGCCAATGTTGTCCTTCACATTCAAGCTGCCTGTCCATTTCCCACGGACGACGATCTCTGGGCTAGAGTGCTGCAGATGACGGCCTAGACCCGACTCCTTGAAGTAATCCAGCAGCTTGTTGTAATCATGAGGATTTAAGGGTGACGCCTTGTCGATATAGATCGCCGCCACCGTCTTAGTACCGTGCTGGAAATCGATCGTCAGTTGCAAACGGACACCGTCGGCAATCATATCCGTTAGCATCACACGCGGCGTATTGCTTCCGTTGAAACGCAAGATCTGCCCGCTAAAACTTATCTGCTCTCGCATAATGCGTAAGTCAGCAAACACGTTCCTACGCGGGGCGAAGTACTGCTGCTCCATACGCTTCTTGTATAACTGATACTCCTGAAGCTCAGAGGCGGATAACGTATTGCCATTTTGGGCAGCTTTATTGGCTAGCCTCATGAATTCTGAATGCGCTCCAGCTGCAGTCAGAGAGACGACGTACTGATGGCTGGCTTGCGAGATATCAAACACCCATAATTCTTCCTGACTTGCGCTGGCCTTAATCGTGATCGACGGCGTACTGGGCGACAGAACCAAGGAATACACCCCACCGTTGCCCTGCAAGGTATATTCCATATAGCCAACTTGTTTTCCCTGCAATGTCGGTACGATAAGCGTGCGCGCCTTATTGTCCAGGGTCACCAAGACATTGGTTCTATAGAACTCAGACTCAAGGCCAGTAAAACTATAGTCGGTACCGATGCCCCATTGATGGAACATATGGACAAATTTCTCGCCGTACTTCTCACGTAATTTCCCATACGCTCGGACGTACGAGCGCTTATCAGCTACTGCACCTACTGTTGGCACTAAATCGACGTCCGGACTATTGGGCAATAGCACCGCCGCATCAGTATCTATATCGATCGCGTAGTCATAATCTTTGTCGATACCATATGCTGCATACACATCCAGCATCGCCGCTTCGCGCGTGCGCATTTCGTTATAAAGTTCTGTCCTTCTCTCACCCCGCTCGAGAGCAATCTGCTCCTCCATGGTAAGGCTTGTTCCCTTACCCATTTCGTGCCAAGTGACATGGTCATGACCCGCTAGCGTAGACAAACCCCCTACGTATGTCGGTGTCACCCGCACTCGGCCATAACGCATTTGCCCGGTTTGGAAATTCAACTCACGCACCACCCCGGTACCAACCTGCCAGACGCCATCTTTCTTGAAGAAGCCGGGCTGGCTAACGTCATTCATTAATTTCTCAAACTCCCCCTTAACTTCCTCATACTTCGTGGCTTGTCCAGAAAAATACTGGACCGCATAGGTAATCGCCATTCCCACGGCTGCCACCGGCAAGGCAATCCAGCCAATCACCGGTGCAGCTGCCAGACCAAGCATGCCTGTTACGAGACCGGCGATTGCCAGCCCGGCACCGATCACGGACACACCGATATTTGCGGCCAGGACCTTGCGTCTTTCCGGGTCCGTTTCATTATGGAACTCAGCGGATAGCGCCCCAATATTGATGCCATCTAACACCAGCGATGCCACAGGGATAGCCTTGCCGAACATAAAGGAGCTCTTGGTAGCCGCTCCCCGGAATGAACGAATCGCATCCAGCAGCTGCTTGCCATCATCCACGAAGCTAATCGGACTTTGTACCAACTGGGTGATCACTTGTACCTGTGCGGCGATTTCTACCGGTGTTTCCGCCACACGATTAAGCACCCCAATACCCTGGTTCATCGGGTTGTGTTCACGTATCGTTTGTACCAACGAGAAGGTATTCATGGCCAAGCCAAATACACCGCCAACACCATCTCTGATGCTCTCTCTTCGCTGCAACCGGATCTGCTTTGCCTGGTTCTTTGTATGCGTCGCGAAATCGTTAAACAGCTGCTGATGTTTCTTAGATACATTCAGCCATTTGTCACTGCCATCCTGCGTGTTAACAAAGCGTTGCTTTACTTGGCCGTCAGCATCTGCCTCGACACCTCCCACAGCCATCCAGTCCTTCCCAAGCTGATTCTTTTGCATCAGCGCTTCAATCTGCGTGTACCACCGCTGACTTAGGCTCTCGCCATACATTTGTTCTATCGCTAGCTGTTCCAGCGCGTTACGACGTACCGATGCAGTTCTATCTTGCGGGTTCGGTGACACATCAGTATCAGGAGTAATTGGTTTTGCTGCATTAGATCCTGAGTTCTCATCGCTGCCACCATTCCCAGAATCCACTGTAGGTCGACGTGCTGGTGGGTTATCGTTCCCCAACACGTCCATTGAAGGTCGCCGCTCCAATACCACAGTACCGTCATCGCCATTAGGAACAAAACGCGGGAGGTTTTCATCCATTTGCCAAGTGACTTTTAGCTGCGCACCCATCTTGCTATAGGCGGCCTTCAATTCGTCAACATTGTGAATGAGGGTCCATTCCCCACGATCGCACAGCGCCAGCGGGAATGAGGGTTGCGCCACGGCACCAACCAGCGGTACACCAGGCTCGTGCGTCCCCATATGTGCCGGATAGCTGACCTGTGGCCCATGCTGGATGGTGTGGTGGGAGCCACGGCGTACTGGTCGATTGCCGTCACTGGCAGCCACAGCTGCATTCAACATATTGCGTATAGATACTTCGTCCAGGCTACCGCTGGGGACAGAATGGGCGCCACCGCTGCCACTAAAGCTGACCATGTCGTGCAGGTCATAATCTCCAGTGAACATTCTTTGCTGCCATTGCGCGCTGCTCCGAAGCGCATCGGTGCTGCTGCGGATAGTGCTATCGTCGGTCATGTCTACCGGGTAGTAGAAATGGCCGTCATCAATCTTCAGCACCTTCTCACCGAGCGATCGCTCAGCCGGGTTGGCAGAATCTCGTAACGCATAGAGTTCCTGAGTGACATAAATGCCAAGCAGCGCCTTGCTCTGTGGATCCCAATGCCCCACCAGTCCTGCCAAACCCAAGTCACCCAACAACCGTAGCTTCTGTTGTGCACTTTCTGCACCATAAGCTGCCGTTAATGAGCTTGATTTGACGGTCTTTTCCAGAATGTCATGGCCTTTGGCTGCTGCGCCATTGGCTAACTGATCCAGGGTCAAGGCACCGGCTTCGCGAGCGCTGACCGAGAAATTACCGACGCTGGCTGCTAGGCTTACCGCCAGAAAATGCTCTTTGGAGATGTAGTTGCGGGTAATGTTGGCGAACTTCCCGTCGGGGTCGATGTCGCGATAGACATAGTCGAACACCTCCTTTAGCTTCGGATTTCTTCTCGTTGCATAGCGCTCCAACTGCTCAGGAGAACGCTTCAACAACTCTTGGATAAAATCCGTGCGTCCTCTGGTTGGTTTTGAGGCGTCGGCTGACTCAGTGTCACTACCATGTCCAGAATCCACTGAAGATCGACGCACGATATCCGCTTCAGCATCTGAAGTCTGGCCAGCGGTGCCATATAGCGAATTCTCGATAAGGTCAGTGTCACTACCATGTCCAGAATCCACTGAAGATCGATGCACGATATCCGCTTCAGCATCTGAGGTCTGGCCAGCGGTGTCATATAGCGGATTCTCGATAAGGACAGTGTCAGGTATCGACTGGCCATCCTGTCCAACGACAGACCCCGCACCACGTTTCTCGTTGGGATTTTCAAGAACATGGTAGAACCGCTCGCCATTTTGCCCGGTGCTTGATCCCGAATCGGAATCATCAATGGTGTGGTACAACGGTTCGCCATGGAGCTTCACCTGCTCAAGCAGCGAAACCATGACACCAAGCCGCCCAGAGTCAGGGTGCTCCGAGATATAGTGTTCGAGCCGTTGACGCAGTTGCTCCAGTTTGGTGAAGAGCTCCTGTTTATCGTTTCTAGCAGACTTTGACGCCGCGTGATAATCGGCCAGTGCATCAAGCACCCGCTGATAACTTTCTCCGCGCGGCTTGCCCCTTACATAAGCTACCTTCGTCAGCTCATCTACCGACATTAGACGACGTGGCGGAAGAGCTGGCGCATCCGAAGTTTGGCCCTCGGTACCGAACACCAACCTATTGTCCGCCGCAGGAACATGATCCTCAGCAATAGTGTCATACGCTGGTTCGCCATTTCGGCCATCATCAATGGTGTGGTACACCGATTCGCCCTCTTGCCCTGCAGCAGACCCCGTACCACGTTTCTCGTTGGGATCTTCAAGAACGTGATAGAACGGCTCGCCCTCTTGCCCTGCAGCAGACCCCGCACCACGTTTCTCGTTAGGATCTTCAAGAACGTGATAGAACGGCTCGCCATTTTGCCCGGTGCCTGACCCCGAATCGGAATCATCAATGGTGTGGTACAACGGTTCGCCATGGCGCTTCACCTGCTCAAGCAGCGAAACCATGACACCAAGCCGCCCAGAGTCAGGGTGCTCCGAGATATAGTGTTCGAGCCGTTGACGCAGTTGCTCCAGTTTGGTGAAGAGCTCCTGTTTATCGTTTCTAGCAGACTTTGACGCCGCGTGATAATCGGCCAGTGCATCAAGCACCCGCTGATAACTTTCTCCGCGCGGCTTGCCCCTTACATAAGCTGCCTTCGTCAGCTCATCTACCGACATTAGACGACGAGGCGGAAGAGCTGGCGCATCCGAAGTTTGGCCCTCGGTACCGAACACCAACCTATTGTCCGCCGCAGGAACATGATCTTCAGCAATAGTGTCATACACTGGTTCGCCATTTTGGCCAGTACCAGACACCAGTCTCCCAGTCGACTCGCTCTGCGTGTCGGCCACCTCAGCATCGCTGCTGTTCCCAAAATCCACCGAAGGTTGACGTACAGGCTGGTTCTCACCGCCAAGGTGCGGACGCGAATCAAGATCCTGTGGTAATTGATGTTGACCCGAAACATAACGCCGATAATCACTCTCCGATGGCTCAATCAGCTTCTGTGTGAGCGCGTCCCACTTCCACTCGACCTTGTGGCTGAGATTGCGTTTGCCCGCTTCTTCCTTGTTAATCCAACCCAAAGAAGCGTCGTAAGTCCATTTCTTACCGTTAGCGTCAACAGATACCAAGTCTTTACGCGCACTGATCGACGCCCCATCAGACCAGCCACGCTGTTTAGCTTGCGCTTCCAACCACGTTGCCAATTGTCCTGGCAAGGATTCCCGTGGGTTGCCATTAACCAGTTCACAACCAACTAAGTCCAATCTCAGGCCTTTGACTGTATTGGCAGGTAGTTGATCCAAGATAGATTGCAAGGCTGGCTGCCATTGCGCGGCGGTTTTGCCGCCAAAATGGGTCACCCCGGCTGCGTCGGTTGATCCTTGTCCAACCAAGACAAGCCGAACCTGACCATCACTGTCGAGCGACAAGGGGGCGTCTTCTAATAGGCGTACTTGATTGGTGGTCGCATCCCATCCCAGCCGATTTTGGAGCTGGCCGTCCTTAAGCTGCGCCCAATCGCTGTGTTTGGGATGCTTGTTAAACAAGTCTTTGGCAGCATTAAAAACAGTCTCACTGCCATCAGCTTGAACAATCAATTGCTTTTCGTAATTAAAAGAGGTGTCTTCCGTGCCTACAGCCCGCGCCGTCAATTCTGCGGTATCAGCTACTCGCCACAAATCACCCTCGCTAATTGAGAACATTGCGCGTCTCTGCTCATTTAGCTCGCTGCCACCGACTTCGGGCTGGAGCCGTTGATGCAATGCCAGGGTTTCATCAAAAGCCTTATTCAAGGCTTGACGGACAGCGGATTGCTGATCCGATGTCTCGGCTATATTGATCAGGTCATTGTAATTAACGGTATAACTGTTCAAGACATTGGCGCGCAGATTTCCTCTTGCCCTTAGTGCCTCGTGCACTACCAAGCTTTCGTTGACCGAATGCCCGCCATCAAATACCAGGAAAGCTAAGGAGTTGAGGTAAGCCTGCTGCGGGGAGAAATTCGGCAACTCACTGTCAATATGCTGATATAAATGCACTAGGACATTGGTGGAACCTGACGCTCCGCCAACAACAGACTGTCCGTGTGCTAGTGCATTTCGTTCGAATACCGTTTCCTGGCCTGGCGTCGGCACTTTTGCCGCGGCCCAATCCTTGCTCAATGCGAAATCATTATCAGACTGCAATCCCCTTTGATGAGGTTGCAAGGGACCTGAGCCTTGAGTCGGCTGATCTTTGATTTCGACTTGATGCAAAGTGTCGATACCAGTGGCCAAATCAGTTGAAGTTGAGCGGGCTGCAATTATGTGTTCATGGTAAAAACTATCAGCCCGGCGCATCCAGGTAGCTTCTCTAAAGCCCATCTCTGCAGTGGTTGCCAGCTTCACAGCCAGGTACGGCACCTTGATCATGCCAAAGCCATCATCCACCTTGGTCATCATGACTTTGAAATGCGCATAGTCCGGACTATTCAGAAAAGCAGTCACCTCCGGTACCTGATTAAACCAAGGGCGAAAATCTTCGCGTATCACGCTGGCAAAGCCTTGCATGTTTTCGGCTATGCGTTGTGTACGCTGAACTGGGTCAGGGTAGGAGGTTTCTAAGCGCTGCTCATACTCCTGCACAAGGAATTGACCCATCTGCACCGAAGCTTCTTTAGCTCTAGCGGTAGGGTTCAACACCAAAGCTTGCGCGAATTCTGTATCGAAGTAGCGCCCAAACAAGTTGTCGATATATTGAGTCGTGGCTTTTTGCTTGTTGGCGTCCGCCAGTAAAGTCTCTGCCAACTGAACCAGCTCTGGCTGACCTTGCAGTTGCATTGCTGCGTCCCGATACAAAGCCTTGCTTTCTTCAGTATTGACCCTGCCATTCAACCACAGCCCCTGCGCACGCTCAGCCAATACCAGTGCTTCTGGCGTTGCTACACGCCGGAGCTCGCTCACAAACGTGATCAGGCTTTCCGTCTCAGTTCTAGGCGTATTCCGCACACCCGCCGCATTGCGTTGCGTTAGCGGCGTGGTTTGTTGCTCTACTAGACGCGTGATGTCCGCCGCCGGTAATTCTGTTTTCAGATTAACAATACGGCCTATACCATCAAACTCCACCCTGTCGGCAAAGGCTTCGGCAACGGTCGGTGGCATCGCTAGACCTAGCAGCCCCACCGATTTTGTGTACTGACGACGCTTAAGATAATCAACTGCTTGTATTATCTGATGGAACTCGCTTGGCCGTGTTCGTTGCCACTGCACTAAGGCCAGATCCAAATACCGAGTATCTGCACCTGGGGAGCCTAACGGGGCTATTAACCGGGCAGCTTCATCAATACGATTAAGCAACCGGATCTGAGCAGTGGAGGTAAGCGGACTGCCCTCTGACTCTGAACCCATCAGAATTTTGAGGCAAGTCTCTACCTCACCCGGCTTGACACTTGCCCAGCGCACCACTAAATGAGTCAGGCCGTCAACGTAACCCAGAGCCTCACCTCTAGCAATCTGGTAGATATGTGCCGCCAACTGTGGTCGGGTTTGGGCAATCTCCAGTAGCGAAGCACGTAATGGCTGCAGCTCCTCGCTAAACATCAGCCCACCAACTTTATTCATCAGAGAGCTAGAAGCGCTCCACTTTGCCTTAGCTTGCTCCACATCCATCATGGTATTTAGGCAAACCTCTGCAACCTCCGCATCCATGCTTACCCAACGTAACGCCAAGTCGGTCAGGCCGGCAGCGTGGCCCTGCGTCTCCAGTATTGCGATTTGGTACAAGCGCGCAGCCAAAGCGGGTTGAGTCTGTGCGATTTCCAATACCACAGCGCGTCTGGGCTTTAAGTCGCCGCTAAACAACAAATCCCCAATCTGGGTCTGTAAGTTAACTAGCTCCTGATTAAGGCCTAAACCGGGATGCTTGATAAGATAAGCGGCTACATCCCGGTACAGCATGAAGCTGGCCTGTAGACGAACGTTGCCGTTGGTTGCATGCACTTTTTCTAGCTGTGCCCGAATTGCTTGATAGGAGAAATCAGTCGGCCCAGATCTAAGCTCAGTGCTGGTAATCAGATCTTGTAACCGCTCATCAGGTATCACTACGACGCGCTTGGGCGGCAATAAAGGGTTGGACTCGTTGCCAAGCCCCGAAGCGGTAGGTCTATCACTATCTGCTGGTGTTTGACCACGTTTTGGCGGCAGTACAGGTGGTGGATCAGATTCAGTGTCAGATGCAAAAGCACCGCTATCTGCTGCCATTTGATCACTTTTTGGCGGCAGCGCTGGTGGTAGATTAGATTCAGTGCCAGAGGCAGAAGCGTCGTTTTTTGCTTCCGCATGGCTACGTTTTGGCGGCAGCGCTGGTGGGCTGTCATCCCCTAGGTGTGGACGAGAATCAAGGTCTTGTCGCGGTCGATCCAGCCCTTGAGCATCGACTTGTGGATTACTGCCCTGCACATCTTCCGTCGGGGAAAATACTTGCTTGACGTCAGCAGCCCGCGCTTCTAGCCCATGCCAGTTACCTTCCTCGTCTAATAAGTGGCGTACCTTATAGTTCTGTTCAGGGAATGTGAACCCAAGGCCGTGATAGCCGGTAACTTTGATTGCAGAATAGCCTGCTTTGACTAGTTCATTGCTCAAGGACTGAGCAAATGATTGCTTCAGCACCCCACTCTCGCTGGATCCCGGTATTGGCCCCAGTTCCGCTTGAGCAGCATGTTGCAGATCTGGAAGATCAAAAGATGTCGGCTTTTGGGTGTCAGCGCTGTAACAGGCCGTAACACGGACATCACTAAAATCTCGGTGTAGGCCACCGTCGATAAGCTGTTGTGCCACATCGGCTGCCGTGACCATCCCCTGCGTTACGTCCGTGTCTGCTGCCAGGAAGTCCATACCCGCCGTGCCATGGCCGATGATATAAATCTTGTCGTGTGCCGGCCTAAGTTTGCTCAGCTCTGCACCGCCAGCATTGCTGCGGATTTCCATCTGTTGCAGCACATCTAGCTGGTATATGAAGTCGGCAACTCGCCGATCATAATGATGTTGATCCATCCACTGGCGAATTTCCTCGGGAGAGAGCTTAGACTCTTGGCGCCATTCTTGTAATTCTCTATGCCATTCGGCTTCCTCAGCCCGATACTCCTGCTCTCTCTGCCGCTTCAGCTGCAACAGCTGAGCCTGAGCTTGATCATCTTGTGCGATCAGCGGCAGTAATGGTTTGCCATTTCGTTTGCGTATCAGGTTCCGGCCTAAGCTTTGGGTAATCATGTCTTCCGATGCAAAGGGGGAATAGAGCACCGCTTGCCGGGTGGTGGACTGCTGCGACGGTAACTCCGGCAGCATAGGCTGCCGTCGGGCATCCAAATCTGCTAAAGAGGGGAGCAAGCGTCTATCCACGTCTCCGCCATCCAGCGCCGAATGATGTGGCGTGTACTCATTACCAAGATCATCTGAGTACACCGAACCTACCAGATTAGGTGGTAGCGGCGGCAACGCGGGCTGCCGTGGGGTATCCAAGTCCGCCAAGGTGGGAAGCATTCGTCTAGGAGGTACATCTCCATCATCAGATTCAGAATCAGACAGCAATCCTTCTTCATCCGATACCAGATCATGCGAAATATATTCGTTGTCAGAATCGTCCGAAGACACTGAACCCGCCTGAAAAGGTGGTAGAGGCGGTGGCAATGTAGATTGCCGTGGGGCATCCAAATCCGCCAAAGTGGGAAGCATGCGTCTAGGAGGTGCATCTCCATCATTAGATTCAGACAGCGATCCTTCTTCATCCGATACCAGATCATGCGACATATATTCATTGTCAGAATCGTCCAAAGACACCGAACCTACCTGAAAAGGCGGTAGGGGTGCAGATGGACGCTCATCCCCCAGATGTGGACGAGAATCAAGGTCTTGTCGCGGTCGATCCAGCCCTTGAGCATCGACTTGTGGATTACTGCCCTGCACATCTTCCGTCGGGGAAAATACTTGCTTAACGTCGGAAGCCCTGACATCTGGTCCAGATTGGTTACCTTGTTGGTCTACCAAGCGGCGGACGTTATAGTCCTGTCCACCGAATCCCACTCCAGCGCCGTGATATCCGGTAACTTTAACTGCCGAATAGCCCACTCTGGATAATTCGCTGCTTAAGGACTGAGCAAATGACTGTCTCGGCACCTGCCCCCAACTGAATAAACCAAATAGGTTGCGAAAGCTCGGTGTTGGCGCCAATTCCGCTTGGGCAGCGCGTTGCAAATCAGGGGGAGAGAAAGATGTCGGGTGTCGGGTATCAGCGCTATAGCAGGACGTGGCACGGATATCTCTAAAGTCGCGGTGCAAGCCGCCAGTAGCAAGCTGTTGAGCTACATCGGCTGCGGTGACCCTACCTTGTGTTACTGCCCGATCGGCTGCCAGAATGTCCCTACCAGGCCCGCCATGGCCAATGATATAAATCCTGTCGTGTTCCGGCCTGAGTCGGCCCAGCTCCGCGCCGCCGGCATTGCTACGGATTTCCGTCTGTTGCAGCACATCTGCTTGGTGTGTGAAGGCAGCTGCTTGCAGAATTTTCTCGTCATAATCGGCTGGACCCATCATCTGGCGGATCTCATCCATGGAAAGATTAAACTGTTGGTGTAATTCCTGTATCTTTTTGTGAAGTGTTACCTCAAAGGCTCGGAGCTTCTGCTCTTCCTGCTGCTTTAGCTGCAACAGCTGAGCCAGGGCCTGATCGTCCTGTGCAATCATCGGCAACAACGGTTTGCCATTGCGTTCTCGTACCAAATTCATGCCCAGGCTTTGAATAATCATGTCTTTAGACACAAAGGGGGCGTAAATCACAGCTTGGTTCTGACTACTTTGAGTGGCACCATTCGTGGTACTTGCTTCACTGGTAGTTACAGGCATATTTGGCATATTCAGCTTTTCCTTTTATTGCCATTGGGAAGATTGTCCGAAGTCGCTATCCAGCTGAAATCACCCTGGCTGTCTTTCAGAACATATCTGGTGGAACTGGTCAACGACTGTGGGAAGGCGGTATGGTCTGGCTAAAGCCCGACCAAAATTGCGTAAAAATGAGAAGGGAAATTCAAAAGCAGTACAGTGGCAGATGGATAAATGCCAGCTGTCCTTGCTAGACAAAGACCAGCACTAACCTACGCCGTGTGCTCAACGCTGGATAACCCGGTTGATCCGAACCAGCTCCACCTCATCCAGCCTGCCCGCCAACTGCGCCAGCTGGACCTGCGCACTTAAATAACCGTGCTTGGCGCCCACCACACCTGACAACGCGTCGTAATAGGCCTGCTCTGCCTGCAGCAGATCCAGGTGGGTACGTAACCCCACCGTCGCACCCAACCGGGTGGAGTCGAGCTTGTTCTGGCTGGACTGCAAGAGCCGTTGCTGGGCGCGTAGCAAGGCAGCCCCGCTGCGCAGATTGCGCCAGGCCTTGTTGATCTCTTCGCTCAGCTGTCGTTTGGCGCCAAGTAAAC
>NZ_JBQXDJ010000077.1:0-16228 GCF_052601015.1 Chitinimonas violaceus
TGCCGAACTGAGCTAGGAGCTCGGCGGGAATTGCCGGCAATTCCACCGGCTTGGCTTTCGGTTTGCGAGGCATACATTCTCCTTGGGAGCATGATATGCCTTGAACACGAAATTACTGACAGACCCCAGTGGCGGGGTAGGTACGCGCATCGCTGGCAACAACTGTCCGTTCATCACGCATTGCAGCGAAGTAATCCGGGTAGTCGTCTTCGCTCAGCGCCATACCACTGGACCATTGCCCATCACTGGCATCGTATAGACCTTCACACACCACACTATCTTGCAAGGTGCCGGAATAGAACCAGAAGCTGGCACGAGTACACCCTACCTCCTGAACCAACGTACGGCTCAGCATGGCAAAGAACTTGGCTCGGTCCAGCTTACCCTCACCGAGCATGCTGTAGAGGTTTTTGAAAAGATTAGTATCGTGCATATCTGTCACCTTCTAAGCACACATACAAGCAACAACCCGTCTAACTTACTTTATAGCGCTATAGCACCCAAAATGCATAAAGCCCGCCAGAGCGGGCTTTATGCATGGTCTTTCAAGAGTCTAACGAACTATTTCACAACCGTAGCCGTGGTATTTGCACGCACCACCTGCTGCACCTTCAAAACATTCAATGCCTGTTGCAATTGGTAGTCTTTCTTCAACGAAATCTCGCCCGGCTTCAGCTCTTCTTCCTCTGAAGGCTTGCCATCTTTACCTTTCACCTTATCAGTACCTTTTTGCTTGGTAGGCTCCAACTTGGCTTCAGGCTGGGCATCGGGTGCCGAAGCAGCAGGCTTAACGTCGGGCTTGGCAGCTTCTCCTTGCGGGTTGGCCAGATGGTGTTCCAGATCTGCCTCTCTCACTCGGAAAGCTGCACTATTCAGGCCATTCAGCGTGGCCTCTTCCACTTCGATATCCGGTGTGATGCCCTTGGCTTGGATAGAACGACCATTTGGCGTGTAGTAACGTGCCGTCGTCAACTTGATAGCTGAATCCTTCCCGACAGGCAGGATGGTTTGTACCGATCCCTTACCAAAAGTCTGTACACCCACCACTACAGCGCGTTTATGATCTTGCAAGGCACCAGCCACAATCTCAGAAGCCGATGCTGAGCCCGCATTCACCAGCACCACCATAGGCACATCCTTGACCCCACCTGGCAACTTGCCCTCCCGGGCGCCAAACTCGGGGCTGGCAGTCAAACGTACCTTGGCATCGCTAGCACGGCCCTCGGTATAAACCACCAGCGCTTTTTCTGGCAGGAACAAGGCTGAAACACCTACCGCTGCGCTTAGCACACCACCTGGATCATTACGCAAATCCAGTATCAGACCCTTCAGATTCGCATTGTTTTCCTTGTACAGGTTATCCAATGCACGGGCCACATCCTCGGTCGAACGCTCCTGGAACTGTGCCAGACGCACATAACCAAATCCTGGTTCCAACATACGTGATTTCACGCTCTGAACCTTGATGATGGAACGGTTCAAGGTAAAGACCAGTGGCTTGGTCTCGCCCTTACGCAAGACTGTAAGCACCACTTTGCTATTGGGTTTACCACGCATCTTGGCGACCGCATCGTTCAGGGACAAACCCCGCACCGGCGCATCGTCAATCTTCATGATGTAATCACCCGCCTTGATGCCTGCCTTGAAGGCGGGAGTATCTTCAATCGGCGAAATCACACGGACGAGTCCGTCCTCGAGATTCACTTCCAATCCCAGACCGCCAAACTCACCCGAGGTGCTGACCTTCAAGTCTTTGAACGCATCAGGGTCGAGATAAGCTGAATGCGGATCAAGGCCAGTCAACATGCCGTTGATGGCCTCATTGATCAGCTTCTTGTCCTCAACCGGCTCAACATAGTCCTGCTTGATGCGCGCATATACCTCGGTAAATGCACGCAACTCATTAATCGGCAATGGCGACAAGCTTTCCTTCTCGGCCAAGGCGCTGGCACCCGCGGTCAACAACACACCAATGCCCGTACCGACGAGTAACAATCTGAATTTCTGTACTTTCGCTTGCATTACTGTCCTTTTACCACCTGCAACAACCTGCTCGAACAGCCGGTTGTTGAATCAATTGCTAGCCTTTCGCCCAGGCGAGCGGGTCCAGGGGTTTACCCAAATGGCGTATTTCAAAGTATATGCCCGTTTGTTCGCTCCCACCGCTATTGCCGCTGGTCGCAATATCCTCACCGGCCACTACTTTGTCTCCAACCTGTTTCATCAACGACTCAGCGGCACCATATAGACTCAAGTATCCACCACCATGATCGACAATCAGCATATTCCCAAAACCACGTAACCAGTCAGCAAATACTACCTGACCACTAGCTACCACCTTGACTGACTGACCACCGGTCGTCCGAATAAATACGCCTTTCCATTGTGTACCCTCGCTACGAGGCGAACCGAACTTACCTGTCACTTCACCACGCGCCGGCAAACGCAGCTGACCTTTCAATTCCGCAAAACGGCGACCATCCGCCGTACTGTCAGGCAATGCCTCGTTGCGTTTCACAACAGCTTCGGGTTTAGCCACAGGCTCGCTAGGCTTTTTACCTGACTTTGCTTCTCTTGCCAGACGTGCCGCCTCACGCGCTTCAGCCAACCTCTGTGCCCTCGCCTGCTTTTCACGTTCCCGCGCTTCCTTGATTTCCCGCTCGCGGATCATGCGGTTGATCTTTTCTACCAGCTGGGTCAATCGTTTCTCATCGCGCTGGAGCTTGCTGATCTGCTTACGCTGCTCGCCTATCTCACCGGCGATCTTGCTCAATACTTCTTGCTTCTGGGCTTGCTCGGCACGCAACTGGTCACGTGCAGCCTTACGTTCCGCCGCAATCCGCAATAACGCTTCGTGTTTCTGCCGCAGAACCTCCGCAAGCTCGTTGAGCTTCTCAAGCTGGCCAGCCAGCTCCCCCGAGAGTTTGTATTGCGCCTGGGCGATATACCGGTAATAGCGCAAATCGCGCGCCAGCTTGTTGGGATCCTGCCGGTTCAATAACAAGCGCAAGGCTTCATGCTGGCCATTACGATGTCGGGAACGAATCAGGTCCTGCAAACGCTGGCGATTGGATTCCAGGTTCTCACGAGTCTTGACGATATCCTGATTGATACTGACCATCGCCGCTTCAGACAGCTGTTGCTCACGGTTCAACCGGGCAACCGCTCGATTGGCTTCGCTGATGGCATGTTCGGAAGATTTCAATGCATCCGCCGCATCGTGGCGAGTAGCTTCATTAGCCTGCAACTCTTGCTTCAGCGAGTCGATCTTGCGGCGCAAGTCCTGCAAGTCGTCTTCCGGCTGAGCAGCCCAAGCCGCGCTGGCCAACAAGCCAACGGCGGCAAATAGGGGAAGCAGGCGGCTGATCACGCGAATTGGATCAGCGAATGGCCTGTCATTTCAGCCGGTTGCGAAAGCCCCATTATGGCCAGCATGGTGGGGGCAATATCTTTCAAGGCACCTGTCGCCGGTGAAGCCAAGCTCGCCTTGCGGCCTATATAGATAAATGGCACCAGATCCGTCGTGTGCTGGGTATGCGCCTGGCCCGACACGTTGTCCCACATCATTTCACAGTTGCCATGGTCTGCTGTGATCAGCACTTCGCCACCAATGGCCTGCATTGCAGCCACAGCCCGCCCTACACATACGTCCAGCGCCTCAATTGCTTTGACTGCTGCATCGAAATTACCGGTGTGGCCCACCATATCGCCATTCGCGTAATTGCAGATGATGGCAGCGTACTGCTTGGACTCGATGGCCTCGACAATCTTATCGGTCACTTCCGCCGCGCTCATCTCAGGTTTGAGGTCATATGTTGCAACCTTGGGTGAAGCCACCAGGATACGATCCTCGCCAGGGAACTCTTTCTCCTCGCCACCCGAGAAAAAATACGTCACATGCGGGTATTTCTCGGTCTCGGCAATACGCAATTGCTTCAACCCCAGTTGGCTGATGTATTCGCCAAAGCTGTTCTGCACTTTGGGTTTGGTATAGGCCACAGGATAGGGATAACTCTCGGCATAACTGGTCAATGTGGCAAACAGAGCAAGCTTAGGACGGCGTGGACGGGTAAACCCATCGAAACTGTCGTCATTGATCGCAACCGTAATCTCGCGGGCGCGGTCGGCACGGAAGTTCATAAATACGACGACATCGCCGTCTTCGATCCGGGTAATCTCGCCATTAGTGCGTACTGCGGTCGCCAGAACAAATTCATCGTTCTCACCGCGCGCGTAAGCAGCAGCCAAGGCTTCCTGAGCTGTTGCAGCTACATGGTCGGCCTCTCCATCGACAATCAAGTGGTAAGCAGGCTCAACCCGTTCCCATCGCTTGTCGCGGTCCATCACATAGTAACGCCCCACTACCGAAACAATACGCGCCCCCGGATTTGCATCGCAGACTGCTTGAAGACGGCTGAGATAAAGCTCGGCGCTACGTGGTGGTGTATCGCGACCATCCAGAAAAGCGTGTACGGCAATCTTCGCCACACCCGCTGCATGCGCAGCGCGCACCAGTTCGTGGATATGGTTCTCGTGTGCGTGCACGCCACCATCTGAAACCAGTCCCATTACATGCAGTGTCTTACCGCTGGTAGCGGCCATATCAATCGTCTGCTTGAGCACGGGATTACTTCCGAGCGTCTTATCTGCCACATCACAATCGACCCGACTGATGTCTTGTTGCAACACTCTGCCGGCACCGATATTCAAATGACCCACTTCGGAATTGCCGAATTGGCCCGGCGGTAAACCGACAAATTGTTCCGATGCATTGATGGTCGTATGGGAAAACTCCGCCATCAGCTGATCAATATGGGGTTTTTTCGCATGCAATATAGCGTTGTCTGCACCTTCCAGCCGGTGACCATAGCCATCGAGTATAAGGAGCAGGACAGGAGTCACAGTAGTCATAGAGGGTGTACATAACAGTTTCGTTGAAGGCTAACCACATTTTACCGCGTCACGCGCGGTTGCGCGGGCTTTGGGCCACGTTTAACATGCCGGCACCTACGCAGTGCATGTATGCTGCACCACTATCCAATAAAAAATAGCTCGCTATGGCATACCACTTAATCGAGGACGACGAACAGATCGAACAGGCCTCCCGTGCGATGAAGGCAATGTCTCACCCGCTACGGCTGAAGATCCTGTGCGTTCTGGGCGATAAGGAAGTAAGTGTTCAAGATATTGTCGATGCGGTTGGTACTTCGCAAAGCAATATTTCACAGCACTTGGCTATCATGCGCGAAAAAGGCGTCTTGCGAACCCGTAAGGATGCCAACCGGGTCTATTACCGCGTTGGTGACCCAAGGACGCTGGAAGTTGTCAGCATGATGCGGGATGTATTCTGCGGCTTTGCTCGTTGAATCACCACTGGCCTTAGAACCTGTTCACGATCTTACTGCGCAGCTGTGATCAGGGCTTATGTGCTGCTCAAAATCCTCATGTACCTAAGTACATTCCGGTTTCTGTGCTGCTCTACCCCCTGCTGACAGCTGCTCATGACAGATCCTTGAACAGGCTCTTAAGGGCCGGCACAAGCCGGCCTTTTGCTTTATATCCGAACCCTGATTCCAGGGCTGCTCTTCATGCTGCGCTCCATATCGCGCAGCCGTGATGAAGACATGTGCACTATCGATTAGTTCCCTGAACACTATGTCCCAGGGCGTATTTGCACGTCTGTAACATCGAACGTGAACGCGGAAAAAGAGCCTGTTCAAAGGCTCGCCATCGGCTGTCATATAACTGAAGCTGCATAGAAAAATCGAGCTGCTACATTGCTTTCATGCGATGCCATAACGGCTATCAGGTGACCAATGCGGCACACTTTTCGATTCTCGTCCAAGCAGGCCGCGCTTTGGTCAAAGCTCTGGTCTATCACTATTTTGTTGCTTGGTGGCCTGCTTACTTATATCAGCGTACGGCAAACCTACGAGTTCGATACTGAGCACGCTTCGAATCGCTACCAGTTCCTTTCCGAACGACTCGTCACAGAAATAAACCGTCGATTCCATACCTCCCATTACGGCGTTATGGGCGCCAAAGCCATGATCGTCGCGACAGGCAGGGTACAGTACACGGACTTCAGAAGTTATATCACTGCACGCAATCTGCCACAGGAATTCCCTGGAATTCGTGGTTTTGGCTTTATCCAGCCGCTGACGCGCCCGCAATTACCTGCATTTTTGGCATCTGAACAACACAATCAGCCGGGGTTCACGCTTAAAACCCATGGTGATGCCAAAAATCTCTATGTCATCCGTTTTATTGAACCGATCGACACCAATCGCGCATCACTGGGGTTAGATCTGGGCGCAGAGCCCCGCCAGCGCGAAGCAATAGAACGCGCAATCCAAACTGGCAAACCCACCATCACCCAAAGTGTACGCCTGGACCAGGATGCATCATCACGGCCCGCTTATCTCTATCTTATCCCCTGGTTTCAGTCCGACATCACGCCAGCGACAGAAGCAGAACGCCGAGCCAAACTGCAAGGGTTCGTCTATGCCCCCATTGTCGTGGAGGAAATTCTCAAGGGTGTCGATAAAGCAGTAGCAGAAGAGTTGGATCTTGAACTCTTCGACGGCTCCATACCAATGGCAACAAACCGGATCTTCGATAGCGATCCTAGAACAGAGGGGTATCTCATCCTATCTAGCACCAAAAATGTTGTTCCAGCGCAACAAAGCACCCCTCACTTCAAGCAATTGCATCGGCTCGAAATAGGCGGACGCAAACTCAGCCTGGTGGTGCAAACCACCCCACAATTCGATAAAGCTGTGAGCTCACCCACACCCAAGATTGTTGCGGTATGCGGTACGTTGTTAAGCCTCTTTTTCGCCTTGATCTTTTGGCTGCTGATGAATGGCAGGCTTCGCGCCGAGAGACTGGCCGAAAAAATGACCGCGGATGTGGAACGGCTGGCGATGGTAGCGCGATTCACCACCAATGGGGTCTTTATCACTGATGCCCAATGCAGAGTCATCTGGATCAATGAAGGTTTTTCCCGCATCACGGGTTACCAACCTGACGAAGTGATCGGCAAGTCGCCCACGGATTTGTTGCTATGCGACAACAGCGATCCGCATACCGCTGGTTTGATACGAGCCCAACTTGATACACAACAAAGCCTCAGCTGCGAAGTATTGAACCAGACCAAAGAAGGTCGTGAGTACTGGGCCCATGTTGAACTCCAACCGCTATGGAACCCATCAGGCCAGTTCAACGGCTTCATGGCGATTGAATCGGACATCACCGCAGCACGACTGGCGTCCATACAGTTGCAGGTTGCGCTGCGTGAAAGCAACGCCCTCAATCAAGTTATCCGGGACCATGCCATCGTCTCAGTGACCGATAGAGCCGGGCATATCATCGAGGTCAATGAGGCTTTTTGCCAGATCAATGGTTACACAGAGGAAGAACTGCTGGGCAAAAACCACCGTATCGTCAATTCCAGTTATCACGACACGACCTTCTGGCAAGCAATGTGGACCAGTATCACCCAAGGTACAGCGTGGCGCAGTGAGATGTGTAACCGCCATAAACAAGGCGACCTGTACTGGGTCGACTCCATCATTACACCGCTACGTGGAGAGAACGGCCAGATAGACCGTTATCTGTCGATCGGCGTCAACATCACTCCCGGCAAACAGGCACTACTCAAACTGGCCCAGGAAAGATTGTCGCTGGAGAACGTACTGAAAGGCACTGATGCCGGGACATGGGAGTGGCATGTCGAAACCGGTGAATCACACTTCAACCTGCGTTGGCTCAATATGTTGGGCTACACAGCGCTCGATCTGGAATCCCTTTCACACGAAACCTGGATGCAACTGACCCACCCGGATGATCTGCCCGAGGCGCAAGCACTGCTTCAAGCACACCTGTCCGGCCAGACGCCCGATTATGAAGCCGAATTCCGGATGCGGAACAGAAGGGGACAATGGCAGTGGATACTATCGCGTGGGCAGGTAATCTCACGCACAACCAGCGGCAATCCTGAGTGGATTGCAGGTATCCACCTGGATATCGATGCACGTAAACACGCTGAAATCGCACTGCTCGAAGAAAAACAGCGCTTGGCGCGCATTCTTGAAGGCACCAATGTCGGCACCTGGGAATGGCAGATTCAAACCGGTGAAACCCATTTCAACGGACGCTGGGCAGAAATTATCGGGTACTCGCTTGAAGAACTCAGCCCCGTAGATATCACTACCTGGAACCGGCTGGTACATCCATCCGATTTGGCGAAATCGAACGAATTGCTGCAACGGCATTTCTCCGGCGAGCTGCCCTACTACGAATGTGAAGCAAGACTGAGACACAAGGACGGACATTGGGTCTGGGTGCTTGATCGCGGCCGTCTGGTCAACCGTACTGAAACCGGCTTACCCAAGTGGGTGTACGGTATCCAGATGGATATCACGGAGCGAAAGCTTGCGGAGCAGGCAGCGAAAGACGCCCGTGCGTGGATGGAGCGCACCGCACAGATCGCTGGGCTCGGTTCCTGGATCATTGATCTCTCGACAAACAAGCCGACTCTATCCGATCAAACCTGCAGAATCCACGAGGTACCACCCGGGTTTACCCCAACGTTGGAAAACATCATCCAGTTCTATGCTCCCGAAGCACGACCGACCATTGCATCAGCAATTATGCGCAGCATAGATACTGGTGAACCTTGGGATCTGGAGCTTCCCTTTACTACCGCTACCGGCCGTGCAATATGGGTACGAACAGTGGGCGAAGCGGAGTTTGAAGATGGCAAAGCCGTCCGCCTGGTCGGCGCTTTTCAGGACATCACTGAACGCCGTAAAAGTGCAGAAGCCATTGAGAAATCCCGCCACTTGCTGAGCTCGGTAGTGAATGCCGCGAATGCGCTTTCTATCATCGCAACCGACAAGGAAGGCCTGATCACACTGTTCAATGACGGAGCCGAACGCTTGTTGGGCTATGAAGCAGCTGAAGTCGTCGGACAGCAGACACCTTCGATTTTCCATCTGCCCAGCGAAGTGGCTTCGCGTGGCGTGGAACTGTCCCTGATAACCGGCCGCCACATCGAAGGGTTCGAGGTATTTATCGCCAATTCGCTTATCGGCGTACCTGAAGAGCGGGAGTGGACCTATATACGCAAAGATGGCACCCATGTTCCGGTATCTTTGGTAGTAACCGCCATGCATACCGATGGTGGAGAGTTGATCGGCTTTCTGGGGGTTGCGCAGGATATCCGTCTTCGCAAGGAATTCGAAGCGAATCTGGTCGCAGCCAAAGACATGGCCGAACAAGCTAGCAAAGCCAAAAGCCAGTTCCTGGCCAATATGAGCCACGAAATCCGCACGCCCATGAATGCCATTCTGGGCATGCTGCAGTTGCTGCAGCACACTTCTCTGAGCAATACGCAGCGCGATTATGCCAACAAGGCGCAAATGGCTGCCCATTCGTTGCTCGACATACTCAACGATATCCTCGACTTCTCCAAGGTCGAAGCGGGCAAACTAGAACTTGATCCCCAGCCATTCTGGCTCGATAGCCTGTTCCGCCACCTATCGGTGATTCTGACGGGTTCCAAGGCCAATAAACCGGTCGAGTTGCTATTTGATCTGCCGCAGCGCCTTCCACATCAAATCATCGGCGATGAGGTCCGTCTCAATCAGGTACTGATCAATCTTGCCGGCAATGCACTCAAGTTCACAGAGCACGGCGAAGTGGTGATCCAGGTATCAATACAGAGCGAAGACGATACCCAGATCACACTCAATTTCGCCGTAAAAGACACGGGTATCGGCATCAGTGAAGCGCAACAGCGCAAACTGTTCCATGGCTTCCAACAGGCTGAAGCATCAACCACCCGCCGCTTTGGCGGTACTGGGCTCGGTCTGGCCATCAGCCAGCGTCTGGTACAGCTTATGGGTGGGGAGATAAAGGTGGAAAGTGCCCCGGACAAGGGTAGCAACTTTCACTTCACACTCAGCTTCCCCGTTGCCTGTACTGCGACATCTATACAGCTACCCATCATTCCCCTTCATGTATTACTGGTCGACGACAACGATAAAGCCCGCAAGGTGGTTACAGGCATGGGTAAGAACCTGGGATGGGATATCAAACTGGCAGAAAGTGGACATCAGGCGATAGCGCTGATGAAAGAGTCCCTTCAATCAGGCAACCATTACGACGTCGTATTGATCGACTGGATCATGCCGGAGATGGATGGATGGGAAACCTGTCGCGCACTGCGTGAACTGGCGGGGACACCCGCACCGCTGATGATCATGCAGACTGCGCGCAGTATGGAGATGCTGATGCAACGCTCGCAAGAAGAAAGGGCGCTTCTGGACGGTTTTCTCGTCAAACCCATCACCGCCTCGATGCTGCTTGATGTCGTCATTGAAGCCCGTATTCGACGCAATAACAGCGGCAAAGAAACACCGGTAATGGCACCACCCAAGGCCACGCGACTCGAAAACGTCCGTGTGCTGCTGGTGGAGGACAACGCAACCAACCAGCAAGTCGCCAAAAGCCTGCTGGAAACCGAAGGCGCCATTGTCACCGTCAAAGATAACGGCCTGCTGGGCGTAAACGCTATCACCGAGTCGCCCCATGCCTTCGATATCGTCCTGATGGATCTGCAGATGCCCGTCATGGATGGTTACCAAGCAACGCGGGAAATACGGCAGATCCTCGATACCGGCAACCTGCCTATTATCGCCATGACCGCCAATGCCATGGCTTCCGACCGCGTCACTTGCCTGGAAGCCGGCATGAATGACCACATAGGCAAACCTTTCGAGCTAGAGCATCTCGTTACGACCATCCTGCGCCATCTACGTGGCATCAAACCAGCCAAACAAGTCACAGCACCAATACCAACGGACGCCGCCCCCCCTCTTCTCAATATTGACGCAGCAGTACAACGGCTGGGGGGAGACCGCACACTGCTCGACTCTTTGATTGACGAATTTATACATAACCTTAACCTGCAAGTGGACAGACTCAATCAGCTTCTCAGTATCGGCTCACGTCAAGATGCCTGTCGGCAGATGCACACGCTGAAAGGCACAGCCAGCACATTAGGGGCGGAACGCTTATCCGCAGTCGCACAGAAGCTGGAAATGGTGTTAAAGCAGGCAGATGGTCCGCTACCCGAAGCCGACTTGTATCAACAGCTGAGCGAATGCATTGCGGAGACCACCAATGCGCTGCGCATCGAGTTTCATCGTGGCTAACCAGGTACAGATAAAGCAATAGGCTGGGACTGAAACCCAGCCTTGCCCTGAACAAGTCCTATGCGGCTTATGTACTACTCGAAATTCTCACTAAGCCGTTTGTTTAGCCCGCAATGGTGAGAAATCCAAAGTCACAGCGGTCGCTTCACTGATCTCAGCTTCGGTCACGTCAGGCGCCAGTTCCAGCACCGACAGGCCTTTCTCACCCACCTGCATAACGCCCATATCGGTGATAATCAGGTTCACCACACCAACGCCGGTTAAGGGCAAAGTGCACTTAGGCAGGATCTTCGCCTCGACCGAGCCGTCCTTCTTGCGTGCCATGTGTTCCATCAACACGATCACCCGGCCTACACCTGCGACCAGATCCATCGCGCCACCCATGCCTTTGACCATCTTGCCGGGAATCATCCAGTTGGCGAGGTCACCTGTCTCGCTCACCTGCATGGCCCCCAGGATGGCAAGGTTGATCTTGCCACCGCGGATCATCCCAAAGCTGTCACTTGAGCTGAAAATCGCCGAGCCAGGCAGTGTAGTGATGGTTTGCTTGCCAGCATTGATCACATCCGGGTCGACCTCAGACTCGCGCGGGAAAGGGCCGATACCCAACAATCCATTTTCCGACTGCAGCCAGACTTCCATACCTTTCGGCACATTATTCGCCACCAGGGTCGGCAAGCCGATACCCAGGTTGACATAGTAGCCATCGCGTAATTCCTGCGCGGCGCGGATAGCCATCTGCTCCCTGTTCCAAGCCATCGTGGTCTCCCCTTTTTAACCGTTTGGATTTTCGTAGGTGGTGCGCTTTTCGATGCGCTTCTCCGGCGTCGCATTCAGCACAATGCGGTGTACATATATACCGGGCGTATGGACTTCGTCCGGATCAAACGTGCCGGTCTCAACGATTTCCTCCACCTCCACCACGGTCACCTTGCCAGCCATCGCAACATTCGGATTGAAATTACGTGCAGTACGACGATAAAGCAGGTTACCGGCCTTATCCGCCTTCCAGGCTTTTACCAATGAAATATCCGCAGTCAGCGCGTGCTCCAGCACATACATCTTGCCATTGATCTCGCGCGTCTCCTTCCCCTCCGCCACCAGCGTGCCGTAGCCCGTCGCAGTGTAGAAAGCGGGAATACCGCAACCGCCCGCACGCAGCTTTTCCGCCAAGGTGCCTTGCGGCGTGAACTCCAAGGCCAACTCACCTGCCAGATACTGGCGTTCGAACTCCTTGTTCTCGCCCACATAGGACGACACCATCTTTTTGATTTGGCGTGTTTCCAACAACTGGCCAAGGCCGAAACCATCGACACCAGCGTTATTGGAAATGGCAGTGAGGTTACGTACGCCACTATCACGCAATGCACCAATCAGTGCCTCGGGAATGCCACACAAGCCAAAACCGCCCACGGCAATCGTCTGGCCATCCTTAACGAGATCGGCGAGCGCCGCCTGGGCACTGGGGTAGAGTTTGTTCATGCTCTTTCCTGATTACACAAGATTTGAGGACATCGGAAATCGCTTTCCAATAGGGAGTGAGGCCAAACAATAAAAACAGCCATTGATACCTGTTTACGATCTGTTGCGAGCAGCTGTCAGCAGGGCACATAAGCCTTGATCACCGCTGCACAGTAAAGATCATGAGCAGGTTATTACAGCAACGCTTTCGCTATTGTGCCACCCAACCACCATCCATATTCCACGCTGCACCGCGGATTTGCTCGGCTGCATCACTGCAAAGGAAAGCCGCCAGCTTACCGACTTGCGCCACGGTAACAAACTCCTGCGAGGGTTGCTTCTCTGCCAACAGCTCGTGCCCAGCCTCCTCCACACTGATACCACCCGCACCGGCACGCGCTTCAATCTGCGCCTCGACCAAGGGCGTGAGTACCCAACCGGGGCAGATGGCATTACAGGTGATCGGCGTCTGCGCCAGTTCAAGCGCCACAGCCTTGGTCAGGCCAATAAGGCCATGCTTGGCCGCCACATAGGCCGACTTTTGCTTGGATGCCACCAAGCCATGTACCGATGCAAGATTGATAATGCGCCCCCAACCACGCTCGCGCATGGTGGGTATCGCCAGACGGCAAGTGTGGAAAGAAGACGACAGATTGATGGCAATCACCGCATCCCAACGTTCAGGGGGGAAGTCCTCGATGCTCGCCACATGCTGGATGCCGGCGTTATTGACAAGAATGTCCACAGGGCCAACCGTCTGACTGGCAAACGCCATCATGTCGGCAATTTCGCTGGGCTTGCTCATATCAGCAGGATGGTAAGCCACAGCCACATCGAACGAGGCGATCAAGTCGCTCGCAGCCTGGGCATTACCGAAGCCATTGAGCACGATATTGACGCCTTCCCGAGCGAGTTCGATAGCAATACCGAGGCCAATGCCGCTGGTAGAACCCGTAATCAGCGCCGTTTTCCCCTGCAAGGTATACATCTCAGTCCTCCCCACACTGCCTATTTGGAATACGAAAGCACTAACTTACTCAGGTACTTTCTATCGCTCAATCTTAGAACCTGCTTCCAACCTGTTACGAGTACTGTCAGCGGAATACAGTGCAGACCGCACCTATCACCCAGCTTCATCAGGCTTTTATTTTCAAGCTTTACCGCAACCCGCTATGCTGCCGCTTTGCTTTAATGACCACGTATTGCCATGGCCGCAGATAAGAATCCCCTTCCCGCCCATAATGCCCCCATCGCCGCCCGGCAACCCAAGTCGTTGTCCATCCATGGCGACCATCGTATCGATGACTATATCTGGTTGCATGATAGAGACACGCCGGAAACCCTCGCTTATCTCCAGGCAGAGAACCGTTATGCCGAGGCTCTGACGGCAGATCTGAAGCCATTCGAGGCAGCGCTGTTCGAAGAAATGAAGGCCCGCATCAAGGAAGACGATAGCTCGGTCCCCTACAAGCTTGATGGTTTCTACTATTACTCGCGTTTTGAAACGGGTAAGCAATATCCATTGTTGTGCCGCAAACCCGTTGCTGCGGACGGTAGTTGGGCAGATTCGGCTGAACAGCGGTTGCTGGACGTCGATCAGCTGGCCAAAGGCAAGACTTTCATGGAGGTTGGGGAGTTCGAGGTCAGCCCCGATGGCAATTTGCTCGCCTTCACAACCGACGCCACTGGCTTCAGTCAATACAAGCTACAGATCAAAGACCTGCGTAGTGGCAAATTGCTGCCTTTCAAGCGGGACAGGGTTACCTCTGCCGCCTGGGCGCTCGATAACTGCACGCTGTTTTACTCCACTGAGGATAAACAGACCAAACGCTCCAACCAATTGTGGCGGCATACGTTGGGCACCGCCGTCGACAAGTTGATTCATGAGGAAAAAGACGAGCGCTTCGGCGTGGATGTCTACCTCACCCGCAGCAATGGCTACCTGATTGAGCAGATAGGCAGCCTTACCAGCAGTGAAATCCGTTACTTGAAGGCCGATGAGCCCAATGGGCGCTGGCGGGTACTGGCACGGCGCCGCGCCAATATTGAATACAACGTCGACCACCGTGACGACGCATTCTATGTCCGAATCAACGACACCGGCCGTAACTTCCGCCTCGTAAAGGCTGCTGTGTCCAATCCAGGTCGGGACCTTTGGCAGGAAGTCCTGCAGATGCGTGAAGACGTCATGCTCGAGGGCATCGATCTCTTCAAACACTTCATGGTGCGGTATGAACGTTCCAATGGCTTGAACCAACTCGTCATTATCGATCTGCGCAACCAGTCCACCCACAGCATGGTCTTCAACGAACCGGCCTACAGCCTGGGAGTGGAAGCCAATGCTGAATGGGATACAGCGATCTACCGCTACAGCTACGAGTCGATGACCACACCAAGTACGGTCTACGACTATCACATGGAAACCCAAACGCAGACATTGCTGAAGCGCAGACCTGTATTGGGTAATTTCGACCCTACCAACTATGTGACGGAACGTATCTGGGCCAACGCAGGGGATGGGATTGCCATTCCCATTTCACTGGTTTACCGAAAAGGCCTAGCCCAAGACGGCAGTGCACCGCTATGGCTGGATGCATATGGCGCCTATGGCATACCGAACGATGTGTATTTTTCATCAAGTCGGTTATCGCTGCTCGACCGCGGCGTCGTCTTTGCGGTTGCCCATATCCGTGGCGGTGGCGACCTTGGCAAGGCATGGCACGACGCAGGCCGCATGCAGTACAAGATGAACAGCTTTACCGACTTCATCACCAGCGCTGAATACCTGATCGCAAAAGGCTATACCAGCCGAGACAAATTGGTGATTGAAGGCGGCAGTGCTGGTGGCCTGCTCATGGGGACAGTGACCAATATGCGGCCCGATCTCTTCAGGATCGTCGTCTCTCAGGTCCCATTTGTTGACGTGCTCAGTACTATGTTGGACGCGAGTCTGCCGCTAACCGTGGGGGAGTACGAAGAGTGGGGCAACCCAAACAAAAAGGCCGAATACCAGTGGATGCGCGCCTACTCGCCGTACGACAACCTCACCGCTCAAGCCTACCCTACATTGCTGATCAAGACTTCACTTCACGACAGCCAGGTCATGTACTGGGAGCCAGCAAAATACGTCGCCAAACTGCGTACGCTGAAAACCGATCAGAACCTACTGTTGCTGATGACAAATATGGGAGCAGGCCACGGTGGTGCCAGCGGGCGCTTTGACAGACTGAAGGAAGTCGCCTTCGACTACGCCTTTGTCTTGCGCGAACTTGGCTTAGAACCTGTCTAAAGCCTGCTGTGCGTCAGCAATACGGCGTTGAAAACATCCTCAGAATGCTCATTTACCTCGCGTAAACTCCGCTTCTTCGGCTTTTTCGCCTTGTCTTGCTCTAGCTCACGAGACTTTCGACAGGTTCTTATAGCGTGTTTTAAAAGTTATTTTTCCAATCTGTTGAGCATCAAATTGATCATGGCGATATGAATAAATGTTTCGCTGGATAGGGTGAGGCATTCATAGTCCTTGGAGAGTCGGCGATACCGATATA
>NZ_JBQXDJ010000078.1:0-16180 GCF_052601015.1 Chitinimonas violaceus
GCCATCGTTAAGCGTAACCGTGAAGGACTCATCGCGGACTTCTCCCTCTTTCAATAACTCTGCACGGTTATCCAGGGTGTAGGTCCACTTGCCTGTGGCATCGATACTCAAACTGCCGTATTGGCCTGAATGAGCTGCCGGCACAAAAGCAAGGCCGGGGTTATCCACATCGGTTGCAGACAGATTGCCAGTTGCACTGGGCTGAGTGTTCTCAACCACACGGCCACTGCCTGCGCTAATGACCGGCAAATCATCGACTGGTGTGACATCGATAGTGATCGCCGATGTGGTCACTCCACCATTGCCGTCCGACACCGTTACCGTAAAGCTGTCCGTGCCGTTGTAATCCTTGGCTGGCGTGTAGGTCCAGGTGCCATCAGGCTTAACCGTGACAGTGCCGTGGGCAGGATCACTACCTTTGCTGTAGCTCAGCGTATCGCCGTCAACATCCGTCGCTGTAACCGAGCCAGAGACTGGTTTATCTTCTTCAGTGGTGTGTTGGTAGTTAGTTGCTACCGGCACATCGTTAGCCGGTGTAACATCGATAGTGATCGTCGATGTGGTCACCCCACCATTGCCGTCCGACACCGTTACCGTAAAACTGTCCGTGCCATTGTAATCATTGGTTGGGGTATAGGTCCAGGTGCCATCGGACTTAACAGTGACCGTACCATGAGTAGGGCCAATGCCTGTGCTGTATGTCAGTCTGTCACCATCGACATCCGTCGCCGTAACCTTGCCAGAGACCGGCTTATCTTCCTCTGTAGTGTGCTGGTAGTTAGCCGTCACCGGTGCATCGTTAGCCGGTGTGACATCAATAGTGATCGTCGATGCGGTGACACCACCATTGCCGTCCGACACCGTTACCGTAAAGCTGTCCGTGCCGTTGTAATCGTTGGTTGGGGTATAGGTCCAGGTGCCATCGGACTTTACCGTGACAGTGCCGTGGGCAGGATCACTACCTTTGCTGTAGGTCAGCGTGTCGCCATCGACTTCCGTCGCTGTAACGGAACCTGAAACCGGCTTATCTTCTTCAGTGGTGTGCTGGTAGTTAGTTGTTACCGGCACGTCGTTAGCCGGTGTGACATCGATAGTAATCGTCGATGTGGTAACGCCACCATTGCCGTCCGACACCGTTACCGTAAAGCTGTCCGTGCCGTTGTAATCCTTGGCTGGCGTGTAAATCCAGGTGCCATCGGACTTAACCGTGACAATGCCGTGGGCAGGATCGTTACCTTTGCTGTAGGTCAGCGTGTCGCCATCGACATCCGTCGCAGTAACCGAGCCCGAGACCAGCTGATCTTCTGTTGTAGTGTGCTGGCCATTGGTTGTAACTGGATTGGCATTGCTTGACATCACCGTGATGCTGACAGCTGCCGTGCTGGTGTGGCCCTGATTATCGGTAATGGTGTACCGGATCGTGTCCGAGCCAACAAATTGCGGGGTGGGCGTATAGAGCAGGGTACCATCTGCATTCACAAGGACCGTACCATTCGCCGCACTTGGCCGCCCCATAATCGCCATCGCACCGCCGGTGCTGCTGTCATTACCCATGACATTAATGGTGACGTTACCGCCTTTACTTACCGTGGCAACATCATCATTGGCTTTCAGCTCACCAGTATTTGCTGTTGCAGGAGCATCCGCTGCCAAGCTTTCAAGGGAATCGGCAGATACGGCAGCACGGTTTGGCTGTGTTAACTGTCGCTGGCTGGTGTGCTCACTCAGACGTAATAACCTAATGAACCCATGTGCATCACTATTTTCGCCCCCAGCCAACCCCGCAGAAGTAGGATCCATGTCAAGAGACAGGTCCCGCCCTTCATTCAGCGCCTGGATCACCGTGTCGACACCGGCATTCAACTCTGCCAACGCAGCTTCGCTGGCATCAACCGGGGCCTGCCCTAGCAAGCTGGCGTCAATCAGCAAGGTACGTTCAGCTGAAACCAGCAAGGTCTGATTTGAAGGCAAGCCTAGTTCCAGCTGCGCACCCGCAGCGGTAATGACTTGCTCTCCTTCCTGAACCGAATCGCCGATCTTCAGTTGACGCCGATTTCCATCCCTATCGATCGCCCAGGCGTGGCCCTCCAATTGCACCACCACACCACGTGCTTGCACAGAAACTTGATCGACGGCCATGAGCGACACCTGAAAAGGAAATAACGTGAAAGGCCGCAGATGCTAGCAAGCGCAAAGGCTCGTCGATACTGTCCTTAAGTACAGATAGCCGCTGGGCTTAACCCTCAATCAGGCACTTGGTATTTTCATATCCCCAATCGAAACAAATGGTTACTCACAACTCGGCTTAGAAAGAAAAACACATCGATCCACACGTTACCGGCGGATACTTCAACACAAGAAATTCTTATTTTCTTTAATAAAATCAAATACCTAACCCATCCGATCAGTCACAATCTACTGCGTGCTGATCATGTTGTAACCAAGCATGCTTTTGGGTAAATCTATTCCAATAGCATTCCAATAAAAGGGGGAGGAACTGCCACAAAGTCACTTCCCTAATAAGGGAAAATACCAACGCATGCGAGTCGCCACCAGGTATCTATATGCCATATCAAACTGGGAAAAATATGTCGTTCAGGTTGGTTATGCTGCGATTGCCTGGCTGGAACAGTATTCGAAGAAAGACTCGCTGAAGGTTGTGTCGCAAATGGCGAACAGCTGATAACACAGCAAGATATGCCAAAACCAATGCCCTGCCGCAGCCCGCATGCAACAAAGTAGTTGACGCCAAAAATTACGTCGATATAATGCGCGGCTCCTTTCGGGTCGTTAGCTCAGTTGGTAGAGCAGCGGACTTTTAATCCGTTGGTCGCAGGTTCGAGTCCCGCACGACCCACCAAAGGAACTTCAGCAGCAAATCTTGGGGCGTTAGCTCAGTTGGTAGAGCAGCGGACTCTTAATCCGTAGGTCCACAGTTCGAATCTGTGACGCCCCACCAAGTATTTACGCGGCTCCCAGCTTGTTTTCAGGCTCGGAGCCGCTTCTACAAAAACAGCCTACCTTCTACAATTAGTCCGCTAGGGCGCTGTCGTCCAAGTCAGAACGAGATACCGGGATAGCTTTGTCTCCCACCCTCTTGCGTAGATAAATCTCGGTGGTCGTAATGGATTTGTGGCCTAAAAGCTTCTGAGCTTTGGCGATATCGTCAACGTCAGTAGCTGACTTCGCACGCAAGTCTCGATACTGAAAGTCGACGCCCGCCGCCTGCCGTGCCTTATCAAACCAGTAACGGAATGATTCATAAGTCAGCATTCGCCCGTCGCTGTGCTGGATTAAATACTCACCAACTTGCTCAACTGATCGACTGAATATTCTGTCAATTACTGCCTTTAAATCTCCGGTAACAACAATCCGCAATTTCTCGTGAGTCTTGTTCTGCTTAACGTGCAAGAATCCATTAAAGATATCTGCGCGCTTAATCTTTCGAACGTCAGCAGGACGCTGACCGGTGAAGTAGGCCAAATCTAAGCAGTCCTGAATTATCGGCTCCGCACAGTTCCAGACCTTGTTTAGCTCATCATCGCTAACGTATTTGTCCCGCCCACTTTCCGTGTGAGCCTTAACTCCGATACAGGGATTTGGGGCGCTAGTAATTCCGTCATCCCGTGCAAAGTTAAAGATGTGGCTTAACAATGCCTTTTCACGGTTCGCTCTCACTTTGGCTTGCAGTCCGCGCTTATCAAGATACTTGCGGACATGCGTAGGCTTGATTGAATCAAGTGGCATGTTCTCGAAAACAGGTAGCAACCGCTTTAACTCGTTCTCGTTATCCCGCTGTGTTCGTATCGCCTTGTGTATCATCACTTCGGCCCGGTACTTATTTACGACATGCTTGAAAAGCGCACTTTTGACTACCGGAGTCGGTGAATTCCGGCTCTCGATTTCGGCCCACTTTCGTTTAGCAACCCAAATGTCGTCGCCTAGTGGAATCCACTGTCTCGGTTTACTCGAAGTCACATAATAGAAGCTGTTCCCCTTCATATGCATATGCGGGGGTAGATCAAAATTCGCATCCCGTCGTCTTCCCATCGTTCCTAACCCCCGAATGCAGCAAAGTTAGGTTCATGAGCGAAAGTAGAGCGTCTCTTTCTTTTGGTGGTGACGGGAGTAACTAACTTTTCTGGCTCCGATTCCGCATTGCCTGGACACGGCACCCCAAGACGCATCAAGGCATAGTCACGGGACACGCGGGGCCAATCATTAAGGTCCAGTACATACACCCAGCTATTCTTTTTCAGCCACAGGGCTTGGAAAACACGCTTGTTTGTACCGGTTAATTCTTTGAGTTCGGTTTTACTTAGTAGCATTTCTATGTTTCTTTTTTTTGATGAGCAGGCGAAGCAAGTCGGAAGATGGCTTAGGCTGTCCTACCCAACAGCGCTTGCTTGCTGAAATCTCGATAAGCCTTGCTGTGGAAACTGTGGCTATCCAATGCGTCTTGCGGCCAAGTGCCCAAGTCAGGGCCATGTGTTCTAGAGAGCCGGTTTAGCGCTGCCAGATGCAGCGACACGAAGGTTCGCGCTAGGCTTGCATGTCCGATCATTTTCCGAAGCTCGTCCAATGAGTCAGCATCACGAATTGCGGTCAGCAACTCGTCTGCGGTGAAGTTTTGTTGGTTCATGGTTTGTACCTTGTCGAATATTCAGAGGAAGCAATGCCAACAGGGCTAGCGGCCCATGCCTTGCCGCTGGCGGATTTCGTGATGGGTCTGGCAGTGAACGCAGCGGGTTGCCGAAGGGCAGAGGGCGCGGCGCGCGGTGGGGATGTCGTCATCACAATCCACACATTCGGGCGTTCCTTGCTGGCGCAGGGCTGCGCGTTGGCTTGCAATGAGCCCTTCCAGGCGGCTTTGGGTTAGGTCGTTGGCGATGTCGATGGCGTCAGACATGGTTAAGTCCTTTCGATAAGAAAAATCACGGTTTGCAGTAAAAAGAAGGCGAGCACGTGCAGCAGGGCACACACTCCGGTAAGGAATGGGCGTGGTTTATCCATACAAGCGGGCGTAGTTGTGTGAATCGGGCGGGGAATAGACCGGTTTAGGCGGGAGTTCCCACGGTGGCGGGCCTGGATCGTCGGAATACCCGGCCCGTAGGCCGCTATCGGCTACCGGCAACACAATGTGGTCGACTGGTTCCGTACAGTTATTGGCACAAGGCCTAGATGGCCGGGCTACGCCCGACCTTGTGGCACGCGCTTCGGCGCGCCACTCGATACGCCAAACCTTGGTGCGTGTAACAACCTGCTCTGCTTGCGCTTGCCTAACATCCTGCACACCCTTCACAACGGCGCAGGCTGGCTCGCCATAGCGGTTGAGCTGGTCAGGTCGATCCGCCTTGACCAGCTCAACCGGCATGGCTTTACGGGCGACAATCGGCCCACCCATTAACTGACAGAACGAGCGCCAGTCACCTTTGTCCGCAGCCAACACGGCGTAATCCAAGTACACGCTGTCTTGTTCTGCGCCTTTCAGCTTGCGCAGCTCGCGCCACAAGCCCACAGGTGGTCCGCCATAAAGCTGGAACTGACGAATGCGCCAAAGCGACGCCCAGGCGCGCACCTTTTGCGCACCAGTAACCGTATCGGTACCGGCCTCGAAGTCATCACCAAGGGCCTTGTGTTCGCCACTCGCGGCCAACTCTTCGGTCTTGCCGTCTAAGTTCTTAGTGAGGTACTTCGTTATGTAGGCGACGGCACCACCCACGCGGCGGCCATCTTCCAGCACCCTTGCGGGCGTCATGGTCATGCAATCAAAGCGCACGGTCGCACCGGATTTCTTGCGCCAGACAGGACGCGGCTTACCTTCAACCTTGACCTTCTCCCAAACGGCCTCGGTCAGCTCTGCCGCGTCATCACGGCAGGCGTAGTAATTGAAGAGCGCAACGAATTGGCCCAATGCATGCGGTTCACCGAACAAAATCATGTGCCAGTGCGGGCAAGCATCTGCGTGCGGCTCGGTTACTCGGATACCGTACACAGCCAGTCCTCTACGCGCGCCAGCCGCACGGGTCTGCGCCCACACTCGGCACAGGTGATTGTTGGCGTGCTTCGGCGTTGGCCTGCCTGCTGCCTCCCAGGCGGGATTGATTACCTGCTTGTAGGCACGCTTGCCTTTCTCACGCTTGATACTGAGGGTCTTGCTAGGGTGATAACAGCTGGGGCAAGTCAGCGTGACGAATACTGCGCAATGCCCGATGTCTTCAGCGATCAGCTCGAAACCTTTAACGCGTGTGATTAGCTCGGCAAAGCGCAAGCGGGGATTCGATACGCTGGCTTGCTGAAGATCGAACAGGCTCACCTCGTCGCCAGCGTCACTAAACGCGAGGGTGGCCTGCAAAGCGGCTTGCTGGTCTTCCCATTTGCTTTGCATGGTCCGCAAGGCTTGGTCGGAAATGATCGTTTCGTGACCACGTCGCACCCGGCCTTCCGCAATGCGACTGTGCTCAAGCGCCTGTGTATGCCGACGGATCAGGTTCCGACGCCACACCCGGTCATCTTCCAAACGTCGGCCAACCCCCTCAACCGTGACACTGCCCGGCTTCACCATTTCCGGCTCAACCGGCTCAGGGAGACGAAGGCCAAAGCGCTCAACCAAGAAGTCACGGACGCTCTCGATGTCGAGCCAGTCCATTAGCTTGCTGGCAATACTCGCGCCCTCTTCACCGGCCCGAGCAACGTCGATCAACGCCGCATCTTCATCGCCAATCAGTGCATCAACTTTGTGTTGCAACTGGAGCGCGTCGACAAAGCCGGCTGGCTGGTCCTGCCAATAGCGGAAGCGTGCCAATAAAGCCTTGTCGTCTGCGCCTTTCAGATCGTCCCACTCTTGCGGCGGGATGTGGCGGCGGACGAATTCGGCAACCGTGCTCGGTTCGCCGTCATAGCCCTTGGATGCGGCTAAGTGCTCGGGGCAGTTCTCGGCCAGCCACTCGGCATCAGTTTGTCCCGGCCCTGCCGATGGCGGACACAGCGAATATTCATCAAGGAACGATAAATCGCTCACTTGCGCGGCTCCCTGCCTTCAAACACCGGCAACGACGAAGAAAGGCGAGCCACTGCGTACTGGTGGCGATTACTGGCGCGCGCCAGCTCGCTCAGGACATAGCCCAGGTTGCCGCGTGCAGCACGGACAAAGGGCTGTAGATGTATCTCAAGACCTGCGCAGGGGAACTTGTGTAGCTTGGTTTCGAATTCAGCCAACAACCCGTCGATATGGGTAAGCAGCTCCGGCCCAACTTCGGCCAGCTCGGCAAACTTTCCTGGCAGGATGGGATAGCCATCAGCCACCGTAAACGCGTCAGACCGAACAGGCTCCGGGCGATGGCTGAACGAAGGTGCAATTTGCCGAGCACGCGCTACGTTCTGCTGCGCAGCTTGGCTAGCGTCGATCTGGCGCAGAATCGCCCCACAGTGTGAGGCGCTGGTTAGCGCGCGATGCTCTCTAGCGTGAGCGTTCATCGCAGCACACCTTTTCGCCAGCCTTACTTGCCGCCCTTACATTCACGACATGAGCCAAGGCAGCAACGCCACGCCAGTACGCCGGGGAAAACTCTCCACAGCGAAGGTAATCACTCAGCATGTCCGCAAGCGCATCGACCAATAGCTCTTGGTTTCTTAGCGCTTGCTCAGCGATGCAAGATGGAACAGGGCACGACATAACAAACTCCTACGTTTTTTCAGGCAAGCCGATCCCCTTGGCGCTGACAAGCGCTTCAAAAATCAGCGGTTTGGTTTGGTGTTACAGGTCAGTCGACCGTCAAGGGCAACTCAAGCTGGTTTAAATCTGGTTTCCCAAAAATCCGGCGCAACGTCCCGGCATTTCTGCCTCGTAATTTCAGTGCCAATGGGGGTAGTTCGTCGCCGCTTCCTTGCGGGATACCGGGAAATAACACGCTAACTTCCTCGTCCAGGCGGACCGAGATACGCATACACCGCTTACATTGCATCCAGCTTCTTTTGGTCTGCTCGGTAACCATTTGTGATGAGTAGGTGTTAGCGATATCACCGCAGGGACAGGGCACAGCCATTAACAAGACTCCAGGCAAATCAAAGGGAGGGTTTTCGTGCAAAGCAACAGCACTAACCCTCAACCAGCTGAAGCAGTCCAGCAGCAACCGATAGCAGCTCGCGCAATTCTTTTGCGATGCGCTTGCACTCAGCTGGGCTGATTTTTTCGCCCCACTCCGACGACGGTGATTGCGCCTCAGCCAGCTCTTGGCCCACGTTGCCGCACCGCTTCGTCAATCGGCAGAATTCCCTGGTTAGGTCATGAAAACTTACATTTGCGGCCGGCAGTGCGACCGTTACACGATTGACGAGAGCGGCCAGCGCATCAGCGATTGCTGGACTTTGCGTGGCGTCAACGATAAATGCAGCCTCATCCAGGCGCAGGTGATTACTTTCATTAGCAGGGTTAAGCTTTTGAGCAAGAATGATAGGGTTCTTTCCCATCACTGACGCCAAACCCTGAATGCCACCATGGAAGCTTTTTGCATCCATTTGGGCGATTGCAACAAGATGTGAGTAACGATTCATTTATTAGCTTTGCTTATTACGATGTGAAGGTGTGTAACCATGCTTACACTACAGGGCATGCCAAAACATCAGTACAACTCGGTAGCAGAACCTAACTCTCGCTTCGTTTTGTTCTCATGAGATTCATGCGCCCACCACGCCAACAGTACGTCTCTACGAACTCTTGCTATACGTCCGACCGCACTATCAGGCAATGTTTCTGCCCACTGGGCTATCGCAGGTTGGCTGATCCCTATCGCCTCTGCGGCTTTTCTTGCGCCACCCATAAAAGTCAATACGAATGATTTCTTCATAGCGTAACTATAAGCACACTTTTAGACCCGGTCAATAGAGTTTGAAAGTGTACTTAATAGCTGTGCTGTTAAGCTTACTTATATGTCCCTACTACTCTCTGAACGAATTGGGCGGGCTCTCGCTGATGCAGGGCTCGATCAATCGGAACTCGCACGAAAAATCGGCGTGACGTCCGTAGCCGTAAACGGCTGGTGCACTGGTGCATCCAAGTCAATCAAAGGCGAAAACCTCCTAAAAGCTGCGGATGCACTCGGCGTAAATCCCCTTTGGCTCTCATCTGGCAAAGGCCCCATGCGGCGCTCATCAGACTCAATACAGGCAACACTTCCAATTGAACGGCCATACGAAGCACAAACAGGAACCCTTGCAGAGAGGCTAGCCCGCGCAGCTGCTACGGCAGGCATAACGCAAGCCGATATCGCAAGCGCCCTTAAAATCCCACTGGCTGAAGTCAACAACTGGTTTGACGGGCAGGCACAAGACTTAAGCGTGACACACGCTTTGGGGGCAGCAACGCTTCTAAACGTTCATCTGCATTGGCTCGTAACTGGCGAAGGGCCTGAACGCATGCTTGTAACCAACGACATCGCTACTGAACCCCGACCCATCAAGACCTATGATGACAACGACCCACTGGACAAAGATGAAGTCGCGGTAAAGCGGCTTTCACTGAAAGTCTCCGCAGGTACTGGACGACTGCAGTGGGAGATCGACGAGGGCACATCGGATCGTTACAGGCTCGACTGGATTAAGCGGTTTGGCTTTGACCCGAAGAAGCTCACAACACTTCGAGTCGATGGCGACAGCATGATGCCGCGATTAGTGGATGGTGGTTCTGTCGTCATAGACACCAGCGACATACGCCCACGTACTGGAAAAATCTACGCCGTAGACTATCAGGGCGAGTTCTTCATTAAACGCCTTTTTCTTGAGCCGGATGGTTCAATCCGCCTCAGTTCAGACAATCCCGACAAGACGAGTTATCCAGATTGGATCGTCAAACCTGAACATGGCGATGTCTTGCGGATAATGGGTAGAGCGGTGCAGACACAGTTCTACTTGTAGCCCATTACATTTTCTTTCAATTTATTTATGCAATTAACATATTAGTTAATGAAGTATGCTGTTCGACGCATGCCTCAATGTGAACCAATCTCAGTTCAAAGATGTATTTTGTAAAACCAAGGGATAACCCTTATTAATATTATGCGTCACAACGTATTAAATAATATGCAAGGGAATTCCATACAATCCCTTACATCCTTACTCGTTAAAAGGTCGATAAATCTGCATTAGGAAGTGAAACATTACGTGGACCGGCTAATACCAACAGCTTTAAATTATTGCCGGGTTTTGGAATGGAAAATCGATAGCACTGGCAATCCCAATCGTTATCGCCGTGGTTGGTGTGATAAACACGGATTTGTACCAAAGAATTTAGTTACTGTAGTTGTGGAAGGCGACGCAATGTCGCCATCAATTGAACACGGTATGTCTGTTGTCATTAATACTTCTGACAATGCGCCTAGTTCAGGCAAAGTATATGCAGTAGTTTATCAGGGCGCATTTCTGATTAGGCGTCTTTATATTGAAATCGATGGCACAATTCATTTGAAATCCGATAACCCGGATAAGAAAAGCCATCCAAGACTTAGCATTGCTTTTAGATACCGTGAAGTACTGCAAATTCTTGGACGAGTTGTCCAGGCTCAAGACAACTTGTGATCCCTTGCCAAAGAACGTCCCATATCCTTGGGACACTACACCCCCTTCCCGCATGTAGAGTCGGATCATGAGCTACATCGATAGGATTCCGGAGAACCCTTTTCTAAGGGTTAATGCGATCTAGTAATTGATACGCAAAAGCCCCGCAACTTATGCGGGGCTTTTCAGCTTGAAGCAACCTATTAAACAGTTGCCAATCGCTCAACAGTATCCGGGTAATGCTCTACCAAGCGAATTAAAAGCACCGCCTGCGCGTTTGGTTTGGTGCGGCCCTGCTCCCAGCTTTCCAAGGTCCGAGGCTCGGTACGCAGATAGCGAGCAAATACAGAACGCGATAGGTGCAATTTTTTCCGTAGGGCTACCAACTCTTCAGCACTGAGCTCCGGGGCCGGCTTAATCGGCACAGCGTGAGTGCGCAAGGTAACCTTGCCTGCACGTTCCTGCGCAAGCGCTTCAAACCCTTCGCTGATTTCTTCAAAAATATTACGACTCATGTCGCGCCTCCTTCTCACGTAGTAGCATGGTTGCCAGTGCTTTGCGCTGGGCTTGGGTTAAATCTGCTGCTTCGTCTTTGTCATACACCGTAAACAGCCAGAACTGCCCACCCTCAAGCCACCAGTAATAAATGACACGCAAGCCGCCACGCTTTCCCTTGCCGCGTCGCGCATCCGCCTGCCTCAGCTTACGCAAACCGCCTGTACCCTCGATCACATCCCCCGCAGTAGGGTTTCGCATTAACTCTGACTGCAAGGCTCTAAAACCTTCGTCATCAAAGTAGTCGCTGCGATAGCGGGCAAAGGCTGGTAACTCAACGAACAACGCTTTCATGTCACCAACTATACGCTAATCGCGTATGGTTGGTAAATGAATAGTTACACCACCTCATCCGCCTTCACTTCCAACTCCAGATCAGTCGTAAACCCGCTGCTATCGAGCTTGTGCGTTGCTTTGCTGACGAGCCAAGGCAAGCCATCAATCGCCGGCTTCCACCCGCTCACGGTAGCGGGTAGCTCGGGGTAAAGCTCGGGTCGTGCCTTAGCCAAGGTCAGGCTGAATGTCGCCACACCGCGTTGCAGGCGTTCCCACTCCGCTTTGGCGGCCCGTTCGGCATTTGCTTTGCTCGCGTAGGTATGGCGCATCGTCTTGGTGTTGTCGGCGCTGGGGCGGGTCTTCTTATTACCTTTGGCTGGTCCATTCTTGTCGACCAGCACTTCGCCTTTCTTTGCCCCTTTGGTGTCTTGGTAATAGGCGCGTACCGCTGTGTAGGTTTCCCGGTCTGCTATCGCAAAGCGGTGGCTGTCGCCGCTCTGCCGGGTAATATGGATAGCTGACAACGGCTGCCCGCTGGCCGTCATTCCTGCGCCGGCCTGGATGAACAGCAAGCGCCCCGCCTTTACCGTGGCAATGGCACCGTGCAGGGTTGCCAAGCGGCTAAGCAGGTTGATATCGGACTCCGATGTTTGGTCGATATGAGCCACGACTTGGCTGTCAAGCTTCGGGGCGATCGCCGGCTTCAAATCAGCCTCCCGCGCGATCTTGCGCACGATGCTGCCCAAGGGCTGCCGGTGCCAGCTGCGTTCCTTCTTCGTACTGAGTCCAGCGCGCAGATCAGCCGAGCGAGCACGTAAGGTCAGCTTGTCTGGCGCGCCGCTGTGTTCGACCTCATCCACGACATACAGTCCTTTATCGACAAGGGGGCTACCTTGCCAGCCGAGCGACAGGGCAAGGGCTGCCCCGCGTGGTGGGATATCGAGCTTACCGTCATGGTCCAGCAGCACAATATCCAGCTGGTCCGCTTCGAAGCCGCGATTGTCAGTCAGCGTCAGCGATTCCAGGCGCGTGGCAAAGTTAACCGTAATGTTCTTGCCATCCATGGTCAGCAGGAAGGCAGGTGAATGATTGGCTGTGGTCATAGCCCGATACTCCCTAGGCTGCCCAAAGCATCCACTAAGTCATCATCAACCCGCTTCAGATTGAGCGTGAATTCCAGCTCTCGCGCTGCGCCATCTTGGAAGAACAGCGAACGGGTTACTTCCTTACTCTCAATCACGAACAAGCCGAATAGATAGCCATCCTCACGCACCAAGGGCCACGCTGTACCCTGGTCGGCCATCTCATCCAGCTGCAACAATGTCAGCTCACCCCCGGTTAATTCTGGGTACAGCACACCCGTTAGGCTGACGGTCTCATCGTCCGGGCCTAGAAACTGGCTTTCGGGTCGTGCGCCTACCCGGCTGCCTGTCGGGTGTCGCCATGCCTTCTTGTGCCCCATCTGCTGGAAGGGAGCGGTTTTCAGTTCAAACACAAACAAGCCTAGCGCCATCATGATTCGTCCCCTTTACTCGGCATCACTTAAGCGACTGCGCTTGGCGGCACTGACGCTGCGTTGATGTTTGGCAATTTCCTGCGCCACCAGTTGAGCCAATTTGCGCTCATCCATACCCGGTGCAGCATTGACCGTGATGTTGATGGAAACGGGCGCGGCCTGAACTGGCGCGGTACTGCGCGCCAACGGTGGACGGCTATCGATACGGACAGGAGCGGCAGGGGCAAGCACGGAGGCACCCAGAGCAACCGATGCGGCTAGCGGGGTGGTGAGTTGCTTGGACAGGGCCAGCATGCTGGCGAGCGGGCCTTGCTGGTGCTTATCGATCCCGGCTTCCAGGCCCTGCATGGTGTATTGGCCGATTTGGGCAAAGACGCGGCTAGGCGAATGAATATCGAGCTTGGTCCGCAGCCAGCCGGGCAAGGCATCGCCCAGGCTGGCAAACGTGCTCTTCAAAGCCCCCCATCGAGCGCTAATCCCATTGATAAGCCCATCGATGATTTGCCCACCCAGGGTCATAAACTGGCTGGGCAGACTGATCATAAAGCCTTTGATCTCGTCCCAGTATCGAATCACCCAGTAGAGCGGCGAAAAGAGCCGTAACACGCTGAACATGCCCTGCACCACACTAAGGGTTTTGCTCACGACCCAATCAAAGGCGGCCACTGCACCAGACTTGAAACCCGCCCACAGGCTGGCGAACATTGGTCCCAGCTTTTCCCAATGCGTGGCGATATAAATCGCCGCACCCGCAAGGGCGGTAGCAAGTGCAATCCAAGGATTTGCCAGCAGAAAGGCAAAGACCACCCGGGCGATTGATCCCACTTTCAGCAGCGCACCGCCGAACCATTTCAACGCACCGCCCAGCATGCCTAAGACGCGGAGCCCGCCGCTCATTTGTACGCCGAGCATGCCTACGCTCAGTCTGGCGATTGCCAGTGGCCCCAGCACAGCCGCGACAGCCAATCCCAAGGCACCTACTGCGGTGAGCAAGACAGCCGCCACCGCAGCCGTTTTCATGATGGTGTTGCTTAGTTCAGGATTGTCTTTAGCCCAGTTCTTGAGCCGCTCGGACACGTCACCAATCCATTCGGTGAGCGCTTTTAATTCGGGCGCAATGGCTTCGCCAAAGGCTACCAGCGCGTTGGTGAACGTACCGCTCGCCGCATCCCAAAGGTTTTTCAAGGTGCCCAGCTGTTCATTGACGCGCTCTTGCAGACTGGCCTGCTCCGCCATCTTGGCTAGCATCTCCGCATAGCCTTCCGCGCCGCCGTCGATCATGACTTTCAGCGCCTGCTGAGTTTCGGCATCGTCGCCCCAAACCTCCTTAATAAGCGCAAGGCGCTTTTCGTCGGTAAGCTGCTTTAGCTTGTCCAGCTGCTTGAACATCTGTTCCAGGCTGCCAAATCCCCCTTTGCCGTTGGTGAAATCCAGCTTAATGCCCGAACCTTGTAGCAGCTCATTGCCTTTGCCGACGCTCTTGGCATCCATGCTGCGCTGGAATACCTTACGGAAGGCGTTACCCGCCGACTCACCTACCAATCCCGTCTGGTCTGCCATTGCCAGTAGCGGAGCCATGGCCTTCGCACCCGACAAACCTTTTTGCTTGATCAGGTCCAATGCTGGCCCCAATTTCGAAAAGGCCGACACCATGTTGCTCGTATCCACGCCGACATAAAAGGTGCGCTGGATGGTATCCATCACGCCCATCATGTCCTGCTCCAGCGCCCCCGTCGCATCCTGCAACTTGGCCGCGTACTCGGCAGCTTGAGCGTAGGGTAGCTTCAACTGCACGCCCAGGTAGGCCGTTGCCTCGCCCACGCCGCCCAGAATCGCCTTGGCGCTGATGCCTTGCCGGGTAAGCATGGTCATCATTTCCTGAAAATCCGCCGTCGTTCCTGGCAGGCGATCACCCAGTTTTTCTGCAAGCGCCACAATGTCGGCGTATTCCTGCTTGACCTTGCCGCCTTGCCCCATCATCGCCACGCGCAAGCCGGTACTTGCATCCTCGGCACTGGCATAGGCACTGACTGGCGTCATGAGCGCTCGCCCTGCCACTACACCGGCTCCCAACATAGCTGCACTGTTGCCAGCGATGTTATTGCGCATTGCCTGGGCTTTGTCATACTGGGCCCGCGCAGCCGCTGCTTGGCGCATGCGCTCGTTTACGGCTTTGAGTTTGGCCTCCTGCGCTGCTAGCGCCGCATTGGCTTGGCTAATCTTTTGCGCCAAGCTGCTCTGGTGCTCGCCCAACTGGCGCGCGTTAATGCCCGCTTCTTTAAGTCGTACTGCCGCATCCCGAAGCGGCGCAGACAAGGCGCGATGCTCTGCTGCCAAGTGCCGAACCTGCTTGCCGGCCAGCTTGGCTTTTTCGCTGAAATTGCGGCTGGCATTTTGTGCCGCTCTAAACTCGCTTTCGAGCTTTTCCAGCGCCTCTTTGGATTTGTACATCTGGTAGCCAAAGCCCGCGTGCTTGTCATTTCCCGCCGCCATCTGCACAACGTACATCATGTGGGCGCGTCGGGCGGTCTCGACCTTGCCGACCAGGGCGGCTTGGGCTTCCCGCGCCTGCTTGGTCTTTTCCTGGTACTCGGCCAGCTTGCCTTTGGCTTTTTGCAGCGCTTCGGTCGAATCACGCGCCCGCTGCGTCAGTTTGTTAAAGGTATCGACCGCGCTTTGCTGCGCATTCAAGCCCTTCAATTGCTGGCGCATGGCATTGACTTTATTGGCGGCGTCCCGGCTGGTCGCACCAATGCCTTTCAGTGGCGCAGTCAGCTTATCGACTGCCGCGAACAGGACTTGGAGTTTTAGTTTCTGGTCACTCATGGGTTTCACAGGGCAAAAAGGGTTTCCCCATCGTGCCCCGTGTGCGCAGATGCGTCAGGCGCTGGCGCTTGTGTGGGCGGCAGGCACAAACCAACTTGGATGGCGTAGCTAAGGGATAGGCCCATTGGAGGACACCCCTATCCGTGCCTACACTCCACCCCCCGCCAAAAGCGCTCTTGGCGCAACCAATAAGGACAACGAGACAATGCAAGAACTAGAGACTGTTGAACTAAATCAAGTTACGGGGGGCGATAAAATTATCGGCAGATTTTGTAAAAAGCATAGCTGTAGTCAGGCTATCCTCACGCAAAACGGTGAACTGCGGCTTAAGAGCGTGTTTTAAAAGTCACGAACAGCCCCATGTGTTCGATTTTGACATGGCTAAAAAAGTAGTCGCAGGAGAGAGCAGCAGTACCCGACCGATTTAAGCGACAAGAAGTGGAAACGGATTGAACC
>NZ_JBQXDJ010000079.1:0-15782 GCF_052601015.1 Chitinimonas violaceus
CAATCCGTTTCCACTTCTTGTCGCTTAAATCGGTCGGGTACTGTCGCTTTCTCCTGCCGCTACTTTTTTAGCCATGTCAAAATCCAACACATGGGAACAGTTTGAGACTTTTAAAACACACTCTTAGCGAAACTTTGAACTGACTATAGAACAGGTTCTTACCGGCTGGTCTACATTGGCACCATCAACGTGAGGAATTCGGACATGCAATTCAAACGCCATGTGCTGCTCACCGACTGGACTGCCCGTACCGGCCTAAGCCTGGCTCCAGCACGGCACACTGCCATTTCCGCCTTGTTTGATCTGATCGAAGCCGACCCTGGCTTTACACAGGTCCGGGAAATAGCTTACTTCCTGGCAACCGTGCGCTGGGAAAGTGGGCATACTTTCTCGCCCGTACAGGAAAAGCGTTTCAATAGCCAAAGGCGGCCACGAGAGTGGGATTGCCAGAATGCGTACTGGAAGACTGGTTTCTATGGGCGTGGTCTGGTGCAGATCACGTGGGAAGCCAATTACAAAAAGGCCGGCCAGAAACTTGCCGGCATGCAGTGCACTCTCGCAGACGGCAGTGCCTGCACGCTAGCTGCCGACAGCCTCATCAAACAGCCAGACCTAGGCCTGGAATTAAGTGTTGCCTATGCCATCGGCGCACGGGGCATGCGCGAAGGCTGGTTCACTGGTAAGAAACTTTCAGACTACATCAAGCCGAGCTTACCGCCAGACTATGCAGGTGCACGCCGCATCATCAACGGCATAGACCACAAAGACGACATCGCCGCGATGGCTGCACAGTTCGAATTATTGCTTCGGGCAGCACAGGACTAGATCCTGTTCAGGGCATTACTACAAAGTCATGATCAGGGCTTATATGCTGCTCTACGTTCTATTGCCAGCTGTTCATTGCCAGCTGTTCACGATAGATCGTAAAAGGTACCTAGATATAAATAGGTTGCGTGGTTGTGGCTTCAAGGTATCTGGCCTGCAATGCCATTCTCCATCCCTGTGGCCCAAGACTAAGACACCCAGGTCGTTGGAATTGGTCATCTGAATGACCATTGATCAATACTTTCCCCGCGCCTACTGGCACAACAAGCAAACAGCGTTTACAGTCGCGGCGCACGAATTTTCTTTGTTGGAACTGAATAGCCCAGTTCGCTATCACAATTACTTCTCTTCCTATTAGTTTCAGGTTTTTCTGTTGACCACCACTTCGATTTCCCTGCAGACCAACCAGACCCATGTATGCCAGCAACCGGCTTGGCGCATGGGTAACTGGCGTGACCGGGATATCGAGCTGTCCATTCAGCGCAAAACCTTGATCGCACTCTGCGCCACGCTGTTGCTACATCTCTTGCTGGTGTATGTCTTTACCCGCTCAGACTCTCGCACAGGTGATGTCGCTGCTGTAGTAAGCCAAGCCCCCTTGCAGTTGGAAATGAAGTTGTTGGATGAACCTGTAGCAAAGCCTCAACCAGCACAAGTTGACCCCGTTCCTCAGCCGCAACCTAAGCATGCCATCACACCAGTGCCTCACAAGCCGCGTGAGGAAAAGTTACCTGAAGTCGAACCGGCTATCACCTCCACCACGCCTCCACCGCCTCCGGCAACAAAGCCGCTCGATCTGACTCCACCACCTGCTACCGATCTCAACAGCTATATGCAGGCCATGCGTGAACGACGCCAAACTGCGGAACAACAAGCCAGTGGCTACACGCCTCCGGCACCTACGCCTGAAGAGCAGCGTATGGCGAACATCCGCCGAAATCTGCAACAGCCAGGTACCAATGGGGTTTTCCAGATTGTGAGCAAAGGCACACTGAGCGCTCAATTCATGTTTCGTGGCTGGACTGGTGACAACAGCAGCCGGGCACGTAGCGAAATGTTCGAAGTATCCGTATCACCAGGTGGCGATATCGAACGCGCCATGATCAAACGCATGATTGCGCTTATCCGTACCCACTACAGCGGGGATTTCAACTGGGAGTCGCAACGACTCAACCGGGTCATCGTGCTGTCTGCAAGGCAAGAAGACAACGCTGGCCTAGAGGATTTCCTATTACGCGAGTTCTTTGGGTAGTGCTGCTGCGCTCATCAACACTAAAGATCACCCACACTGGATCATGATCTGCTCCTAGATGCACCAACTCGGTGCTACCGTACCACGCTCCAACAAGCGCCAACCCACCAAGCCTTTGATCCATAAGGCATATACTCGTCGGCATAACACTTGCATAGACAATGTCATAACCATTTGAAATGGGTGTAGCGGCATTCTTAGGCCTCTCCACCCACATACGGTTTGAATAGATGTTTTACAAAACCATGCCGATGAAGAATGAATATGCCTATCAAAGTCGAAGCAATTACTGCTGGCCATGCTTCACGCCATACACCCGGATTGGGCACGTTGTTGGCTGATGCCATACACCATGGCGCCAGCCTGGGATTTTTAGCACCACTTACTACCAACACTGCACAACGTTATTGGGATGGTGTGTTGGACGAGGTAGTACAAAACCAGCGGCAGCTCTGGATCGCCACTGCTGATGAAAAGCTGGTAGGTACGGTACAGCTGACTCCCTGCCACAAAGAAAACGGGTGGAATCGGGCGGAGGTGCAAAAGCTGGTTGTACACACGGCGTGGCGTAACCGTGGGGTTGCGCGCCAGTTGATGGCTGCCTTGGAAAAACATGCACATCAAACCGGCCGCAAGCTCGTGTATCTCGATACCGAAGTCGGCTCTGCCGCAGAGAAATTCTATGCCTGCCAAGGCTACCAAAAAGCAGGGGAAATTCCTGATTTTGCCTGTAGCCCAGACGGCACGCTGCGCGGCACAGCCATCTACTACAAGCAGCTAATGGAACATACGTGGCTAAGTCAGGGATAACGACTTCCCTTGCTCTCTACGCTACGTATAGCCCAGATCTGCCTGATCAACTGTACCTATACAGGTTACTTACACCATGTCCCTTATTCTGCGCCAAGCCATAGTCGACGATGCGCCCGCCATTGCCGCTATCTACAACCCCTATGTACTGGAAACCGTCATTACTTTTGAGGAGCAACCGGTTCACTCCTCCGAAACGGTCAGTCGTATTACCGACACCAACACAGCTGGCTTGCCCTGGCTCGTGGCAGAACAAGATGGCTTAGTGCTGGGTTATGCCTATGCCAGTCCTTGGCGTGCCCGGCCAGCCTATCGCCACTCGGTGGAAAGTTCGGTCTATCTCGCCCCACAGGCACAGCGGTTGGGCTTGGGTCATCGGCTTTACTCAATGCTGTTGGAAATGCTGAAAGACAGTGGCAAGCATACCGTCATCGGCGGCATTGCCCTGCCCAATGCGGCAAGCGTAGCACTGCACGAAAAGCTGGGGTTCAAGCAAACCGCTTTGCTTGAACAGACGGGTTACAAATTTGGGCGCTGGATCGACACCGGCTACTGGCAACGATTACTGTAGAGCGAGCAGGCTGTATGCAGCGACCTTCTCCGCAAATCGCTTCGACGGCTTGCCCTTAGTACAGCTGAAGCACTAGGCTGAAGCAGTTCTGCTGCATCCGCGCAGACACAGCAGGAAGCCCCCTAGTGCTGCGACTGTTTGTCCTTCTGCTATTGGTCTTGCAGAGTTGCCCAATCTGGGCAGCTGCGGCGCCAACGCCAGTTACATTGACTACTGACGCGGAAGGCCAACATTTCAGCGGTCGGCTTCAACTTTTAATCGATCCAAGCAAGCAAATGACGCTGAAAGAAGTGCAGCAAGCACCTGCCAGCGCCTTCACAACCCCGGCTGAAGCCATCCGCTATTCCTATGATCCCAGCGTGTATTGGTTACGGCTGGATGTTCAAGGCGATCCGCTATACGACTGGGTATTGGAACTGTCATCCGTCGCTATTGCTGAAGCTTCGCTTTACGGACCGATCGATGCAAATGGCCGCAGCCATGCCGCGCCTGTCGACATCGGTTACAAGCGGCCTTTTGCCAATCGGCAACTTGCCTCGGAAAACACGGTCTTCCGGTTTCACCTCCCATCCGCAGAGCCCTATACCTTCTATTTGAAACTGCAATCAGAGCTTCCTCAGCGATTCCAACCACGTATTCGTGAGCTGGGCCAATATACGATCAGCGTACGAACCCGCCAGTTGATTGATGGCCTCTGCTACGGCGCACTGCTTGCCATGTTGTTGTACAACCTGATGCTGCTGAACATGGTCCGGGACCGGACCTATGTCTGGTATGTGCTGACTGTCTTCTTCGCGGTCATCAGTATCTCGGGGTACAACGGCCATCTGGCACACTATCTTATTTCCAATACCCCGGAACTGCTTACACGCTGCTACAACGGTGCGCCGGTATTGTGGGCATTGTTCACCCTGCTGTTCAGTCGCGACTTCCTGGGGATGCAACGACATACACCAAAGCTCTACCAGAGTACCCACGTCGTATTTGTGCTGCTGCTCGTGGCTTTTGGTGCTGCGATGGTTGAGAACATATCGGTTGCCCAAGGGCTGACCGAACTCGTTGCAGCTGTTGCGGCTGTTCTGCTGATCATCGCTGCCATACTCACCGCACGCCAGGGCTTCCACCCAGCGCTTTGGTATTTGCTCGGTCAACTGACACTCCATATCTCGGCCATCATTGTCATCGCAGACAATCGGAGTTTTATCAGCTCGCCTTGGATGCGCAGCTATGGCTTACAAACAGGGGCGGCACTTGAGGTAGTGATCTTCGCGCTGGCCATGGGCAGCCGTATGCGGATGATGCAATTGAAGAATCGGGAATTGCGAGCCCGTACCGATGTATTGGCCGCCGCGGCGGAAACCGACTCCCTGACAGGCGTCGCCAATCGGGCCGGCCTAATTGCACGCGCAGACCGGCTACTGCATACCGGCCAGCATGCCTTGGTACTGATCGACCTGAACCGCTTCAAGCCGGTGAATGACCAATTTGGCCATGATGCAGGCGACAAGGTATTGATCGAAGTCGCTCGCCGCTTGGAGGAACAGCTACGGGAAAGCGATATAGTAGCTCGGCTTGGGGGAGATGAATTCGTGGTATTGCTGAGTGGCCAACACGAACGCAATGTCATATCCAGCATCGCTGTCCGATTGGTCGACCGTATCGGCATGCCTATCCGGGTAGACAGCCATCAGTTGGAAGTCGGCAGCAGCCTTGGGATTGCGCTATGCCCTGAGCACAGCAGAAAACTGGACGAGCTGCTCAAGGCCGCCGACAAAGCCATGTACCTCGTCAAAGGCAGTAAACATGCCGGCTTTGCGTTTGCGGATGAGACCATGCCCAAGCCCGCTTCAGCTTCGAGTTAGCGTGGTAAACATACCGCAGTAGCGCCAGAATCCATGCAGCTTGCTGGACAGGCGCGCCATCTGACGCCAGCATACCCATGCGAACGCATGCTATCTATTCCCTAATTTTGCCTGCCCGATAGGCTTTTACCATACTGGCAAGCTAGCTCCACGCTGACCTGACACCCCACGATCTTATTGCGCAGCCGTGTAATCACGCTCGTTACGCAAGCAGTCCAGGAAGTCCATCTATGCCCCGCCTACTGTTGTTGTTATCCCTTGCCTTCAGCATCATCGTTTCCGCCAAGCCTTTGGTCATTTGCGCTGATGCCGACCCTGATGGCTTCGACCCGGCTCAAAGCGCAAACGCTGCCACCCATATTGCATCGGCTGCGAAGATCTACAACAACCTGATCGAGTACGAACCAGGGCCTTTCAAGTTCAGCCCCAGCTTGGCACAACAATGGACGATATCACCCGACGGACTGGTCTATACCTTTCAGCTACGCCATGGCGTGAAGTGGCAAAGCAATGAGCATTTCAAACCCTCTCGTGACTTCAATGCCGACGACGTCCTGTGGACCATTCAACGTCAGATCCAACCTGACCATCCCGGTGCTAAAGCTGCACCGGGCGGCTTCCCTTATGCAAACTCGGGCGATTGGAAAAACCTGTTCAAAACGGTGGAAAAGTTGGACGACTACACCGTACGGCTCACGTTGAGCAAACCCTATTCTCCGCTATTGGAGCGCTTCGCCCACCCAGCCTTTGCCATTGTTTCGGCTGAGTATGCGCAGCAGCTGGATCGTGCTGGCACGCCGAATCTGATCAGCAGCCAACCCATAGGCACTGGCCCCTACCTGCTGAAAAAGTACGATAAAGGCGCACAGGCCCGGTATGACGTCAACCCCCATTACTGGCGTAACAAACCTGCCATCGACAAGCTGATTCTCGCCATCGTTTCCGACCCTGCAGTACGTGCGCAAAAGCTGCTCGCCGGTGAATGCCAGGTTGCTGACACCATCAAGCCACAGGATCTACCCAAGTTCGACCATAACCCGAAGTTCGTCGCCACACCGCTACGTATGCAGTCCAGCGCTCAACTCTTCTTCAATGTGGGCAAAAAACCGTTTGACGATAAACGCGTGCGGCAAGCGCTCTCCATGGCCATCGACCGGCAGGCGATTGTGAAAAGCGTATTCGATGGCCGCGCAGAAGTCGCAACAGCACCTTATTCATCGCGCAGCCTGTGGGGCGTAGAGGTCGTCAAACCCACCAAACCAGACCTTGGCAAAGCAAAGAAGCTGCTTGCCGATGCAGGCTACGCCAATGGTATTGAGACTGAGATGTGGGTGCGACCAGGCGGCTCTGCCACTAATCCAAACTTCCGGCTCACCGCTGAAATGATTCAAGCCGATTGGGCGAAAATCGGTGTGAAGGTAAATCTCGTCAATGTGGAATGGACAGCCCTCGTCAAGAAAGCCCGAGCAGGAGAAGCACCCTCGATGCTAAGCGGTTGGAGCGGCACATTGGACCCGGATGGCATCTATAGCAATATCGCCAGTTGTGACGCTGTGGCCAACGGCTACAACTTTGCCCAATGGTGCAATACCCAAGCCGATACAGCCTTGGATACGGCACGCGTCGCCACTACCCAGGCAGCCCGTACCAAATCTTATATCGAGGTACAAAAGCTCCTGGCAGAAGAAGCCCCCTTCACCACCCTCGCCTACGCCCTGCCTGTCGTCGTCCATGACCGGAATTTGCTGGGTGTCGAACCCACACCAAATGAGAGTTTCAAAGTGGAACGGCTTCGGTGGAAATAAAGAAGCTATCGCATATAGCTATTCATATTAAATTTGTATCGTATTTCCCTTTCAGCATACAAAGCCTCTCTAATAAGGTTTGTATGCTGAGAATTGCCGCCTGTCTAAATCTCTCCAACTAGGCTGGATTGTCATACTCAACAAATACATAAAATTCGAATAATCTGCTATTATATTGGCCATATTGATTCGACATTCATTGATCAATCCTTTATTGACTGCATATCTTCTATATATATTGGAAAATCAAGAAATACAATTTCATATTCTTCACTATAAAGAATTTACAGAGACTCACAGATATATCCCATGCAAAAGAACGAGACATTTCCAAATTTCATTGAGTCCCTCTTTGTTGTCATTGCTATTTTTATAATTGAATACTTGCTATACGCACTTAGCCAAGACATTCGTAATAACACAGGCATGAAGCTGCAAGATTTTGATGGGGTCATTATATTATTCGGCTACGGAATTGTTTTTAGCTTCATACTCTATTATAAGAATATGAGCTACAGGACTCTTTTTCATTCATCCAGAAGCTCAATTGCATCCACTATTATTCTACTAGTAGTACCTATCATTCTTATTACTCCAGCATTAACGCTTTTCCTGTGGACAAGTACTGCAGTTTTAACCTCTTTACTACCACCCCCTGATTGGTACAATACATTCGTTAACAGGATGATGTCCAATGGTGTTGAATCGGTGATTACTGTATGTATCCTTGCCCCGATACTAGAAGAAATGTTATTCAGGGGGGTAATTTTACGTAGCTTCCTGCATCAATATAGTAAGAGAAATGCAATTATTTTCTCAGCTCTCATTTTTGGTCTTGCTCATTTAAATATTTATCAATTTATCATCGGTCTTGTTGCTGGATATATTTTAGGCTGGTTATACGAACGTACACACTCACTTTGGCCAGGAATTCTCCTTCATAGCACTTATAACTCAAGCTGCATCCTCCTTTACCAAGCCCTTCCAGCTCAAGATATTGACAACTATTGGGAACCATCCCCTACTCACTGGGTGATTTCATTTGGCTTTGCCGCAATTGGTACCATTTTGCTACGTCGAATTCTTTCACCCACTAAGCCACCCATTACCGCTTCACTCAATAAATAAGATATTACACTCCACAATAAAATGACTTATTTTCCTTAGAGATAGCAATATGGAAAATTCCCAAGAAAGTGTCGATACAACCCCGTCCTTATTAAATGGGCAGACATTTTCCATGGGCAATACCCTTTAGCTTAATCGTCAGTTTCTTGGATAACCGCTATCCGTCATGCTACCCGTCAGATACACCACACTCTTACGGTCTGCTACCAACAAACGCTTGAGTTCGCGTTGCCATTCCGCTTGTACTGCTGGTTGAACTGTCTCTCCTGGCAGTTTGGGTACCAGCAATAAGAAGTGCCAACTATCAGGCACCTCGTGGCTATCCTGATCATCCCACACCAACACGCGATACCCCGCAGCACTGGTATTAGCCACGCCACTGTCTCGCATCAACAGAATTTCATTACGTGCCTGGCTGGCCGCTGTAGCGATAGGTAAACCATCTTGAATTGCCATATCGGTAACAGCAATGGTATTGGCAGGGTCAAAGCGTGCTGGGAGGAAAACCTCGGTTGGCGCATCTCTCTTACGACCTTGCCATACCAGCAATGCAAACTCATGGTCGCGCAACCACTCTTTACCATCCAACCTCAGTGCTGCCCATAAAGGCACATTGCCGTCGGCGTCCTTCACCAATGCGTTAAAGTGAAATTGGACAGTGTCCCCTTGGGCACGACGCGGGTAGATGCGCTCGATATTGGAACGATCGACGTTGTAGACAGACTGCCCCGCCTCATAGCGCACGACGGAGTAGTTTTCATTATTCCAACCATCGGCTACAACCATAATTTTTGATAGGTTGCCATTCATGGGTTCCTGATGCTGACCGTAATACCGATCCCACTGCCATTGGGTGCCGGACAGTGCTGGTGCATAGACATCAGCATAACGATCCTTACCATGCCCGTATGTGGTCAACTCCATACCCTCGTAAATGGCTTTGACGATGCGGTTGGTATCTTTATGCCCCTTCTGGCCAACAATCATGCCGAATTCGCTCACAAACGGCGGCGATTGCCAGTGTCGGGACTCTTCGCGGATTTCCTCGAAATGGGTGAGATATGCACCGTTGTTGACTGCGCGTAAATCTGTACCTTGTCGACCGCCATCATAGAAATGGGTATTGAACACAAATCGGCTGCCGGGTGGTGTTTGCAGATGCCTACCACCCGTTGCAGGAGCGAAAATACCGACTGTGCTATTCCAGAAAACAAGTGGTTCGGCAAACACCAGCTTGTCCGCCCAACCAGCTGCATCCATTGCCTGCCGGACACGTTCATAGAAAGGCCAGAGCTTCCGATTGTCCCATTCACGAGGGGACAGACCCTCCATCCCGCCGTCTACAGGCTCATTGAACGGATCCAATCCCAATACCTTATCGTAAACCAATGCTGGTAAACGATTACGCAGGTAACGCATCGCTTCGGTTATCTGCCAGATATAACTGTCTTGTACTCTACGTATACCAGTTGCTGTATTTACAGGCGCATTGTTCCAGAAATTACGAAATGCGCGCCGTACTGCCTCATCCGTCATATTATGCTGGGCCCAACTGATGCAGATAATGCCGCAATATTCTGCTGGATAATTTCCACCGCTAATAATCCATTTAGGTGCGCCATTACCGGTATGCCAGGAATTGGCATTAAATAGGTATCGGGAATATAAATCCTGGTGGTAATCCAATAGAACATGCATACCGCGTTCGGTCGCGGCTTGAATCTGCTGTGCAATATCATCGAGATAAACAGTATCGATTCGATCTGGCTCGGGGTGAATAGCTTCCCATGCCACCAATAGCCGAATCACATTCGCACCGCTTTTCGCCCGCAAATCGTTTAGACCACTTCGCGTATCCGCCTGTGTTCGAAACGGCTTGAAACCACTCTCGGTCAATTTTGTGGAGCCCGAGACGTTCCAACCACGAAGTATCGCTTCCCGGCCCAGCCCATCGCGAAAAATCGCGTCCTTATAAGTGCGTCCCCCGATCTGGATCTGCTTTAGTGTCTGTTCGAATCTGGTATGCCGCAGGTGACTGGTCGACACCGACAATGTCATGCGCCCCACCCATGGCGACATTGCTGAGCAAAGCCAACGAAACCCAACCACTCAGGGCAAAACCCCGCTGCTTAGCTGCATAACTCTCTGTGCAAGACTGAGAGGCCAACCCAAAAAAGGGAAAAGCCGACCGACGGCAGGGATATAATACCAGCTGCATTGCTTGCTCCTCGTAGTTTGTAGTTTGTAGTTTTCGCTCGCCCAACCCATCTGTGCGGGTCAGTCAATACAAAAGCCATACTCGAACTAGCTCGTCACCAGCAAGTTACAGCGGTGTTTGCATACTCGTTTGTGACAAAAAAAGTCAATTTATGGAAGAGGTTAGCGAACCAAGAACATAGTCTTCGCTAGCTTTTGTCTTTTCATGATCCATCATGAGCAGAGCAAGCATAAAAACCAGAATTTACGCAGATAAGTGAGGTTTTAAGCGGTGTAGGGAGACAAGTAAGAAGATACAAAAAAAGGCATCACTATAAGCAACACCCCTAGTGTGCCCTTATAACAAGATATCAGAAATTACATTATTCCAATCACCGTTAAATAGTTCCGACCGTAATAGTTAGAGGTACAGCAATCACAGATTCTTGATCAACGGACGTTATACCTATTACAAGCAGTCAATATTTATCTGGTTCAGGGAAAACAAGGGGCAATTCATGTTAAACAAGCGGCTAATTCTGCCTGTCTTATTATCAGTAATTGGGTTTCCTACCCAAGCAGGAAAGATCGTTCAAGGAGGAAATGATCCATATCGCCCCCTTTTAGGTAGCAGCAGCGCGCCACCATTAAATCTGCTTGTATTGGAACGAGATTATAAGCTCTGGATGGCCGCATACAATGATGCCTCAGCACTCGAAGAAGATGGACCCATTGATGTAGGGTATAAAGGAAATAAAAAACGTGATGGCACGGAAGGATCAGCCAAGGGCGACTTCCGTATTGACTATTATGGACTTTTCGATTCTTATAAATGCTACACTCACGATGGAAATACTTTCGTACCTGTAGCAGCAACCAATAATAAAAAATGTAGGAACCAATGGAGTGGTGACTATCTTAATTACTTGACGACATCCCGAATGGACGCACTTGCCAAAGTATTCTTTGGTGGCGTTCGATATATTGATGATGCAAATAGAACCGTACTTCAGCGTGCCTACGTTCCAAGTAACTCAAATACCTGGGGCAGTGAGTACGAAAGTGTTGCGCGTGATGGATACAATATTCAAGACTATACGCCACTCAGCCTGCCTGCTGTAGGGAGACGTCATTTATTTACCAATGTGACGCCCACAAATGGGAGTGGTGGTGTCAATACTGCACCTAAAATCAAATACCTCCTTAGTCGCCAGGAAAGAATTTGGGAATGGGTCGCTAAAGAAGTCCCAGTCAGCGGCGATACCATAGATCGGTCTGCTTATGGCGGCGGTGACTCTGAAAATGTCGGCTCACAAATCAGCAGTTTGAATGTCTATGTAGAAGTATGTAAAAGCGGCCTATTAGAAGAAAATTGTTCTCAGTATGGTAAAACCTCATTCAAGCCAATCGGCCTATTGCAACAATATGGTGAAGCCGACTTGATGCGCTTTGGTCTTTTCACCGGTTCTTATGATAAGAATGATCGAGGCGGTGTAATTAGAAAGAACATCGGAAAATTCGAAGATGAAATTAATAAAGCTGACGGCACATTCAACTATAGTACGAACGGTATTATTGCTACATTAAGCAAATTGCGCGTAGATGGCTGGCGCAATGACAGTTACGGGGGGGCTAATTGGGTTTATAACCCCGTTGCTGAAATGCTACAAGAAAGCATGAATTATTATGCAGGTAACTCAGCAAATGGAAATTTCACCGGCGATGGAGCAGGTCGTAATCTGAATTGGTCACTTGGTAAGGTAGGCAGTTGGCCTAGTGGTTTACCAGAACCCAGTTGGACTAATCCACTTGCCACAGATAAATGCAGTAAACCCTATATCACGCTAATCTCAGATGTTAACCCGTCCAGAGATGGTGACAATCTCACGGGTACAATTGGCGGTAAGTCATTCGATGCTAACAGCATCGGTGGTAATTTATGGGCAAAAGAATTCGGTGGAGCTGCCAAAGTAGTAACTGCAGATAATGTGGGTGGTATTACTCAACCTATCGCAAGAACTATCAGCAATTTCAATAGTATTAATGCGCTACCTGATGAACCAGGATTAGCTGGAACTTATAAATCAGTCATGGTGGCAGCTTTTGGGCGGAATAATCCCATTATTCCTTCGAACCCTGAATTGCGCGTAGGTACATACGCACTCGCACTTTCTTCGCCATTTCCAAAAATTGAGTTGGATATGGGCACGCCTGTAGTGATTACCCCATTTGGTAAAACAGTAGGTGGTGTTGGGAACAAAATTGTTGGTTTCTTTATTGATAAAGCATTCAATGCCCCAGGCTTTCCTAGGAACACAACTCCGGGAACAAATCTGGATGCCGGCCAAGGCAATGGCGGCTTACCCATTTATCGGGTTCGTGTCAGTTTCTCAGACAATGACCAAGGATCTGGCGACGATGATATGGATGCAATCGTCCAATACACCGTATTCAAAAAGAATACCAATACCTTCTCAGTCAATGTCGACTCCGTCTTTGCGGCCGGCGGTGCTACCCAACACTTAGGTTATGTTATCAGTGGTGCTGGTACTGCAGATCGCGCATATCTTGTGGTACGGGATTGCGATACTGCGAATGGTCTTGGTCAATCCGATGAACCAGGACAGCTCTGTAACAGATCCAGTCGCCAGCGCTCCTGGTCAAATAGCAGTGACCCAGTCATTGCGTTGGATTCCCCCGATCCAGGATCTGGTTATCCGAAAAGAGTCGGCAGCCTTGACAAAAGGCTCTCCCTGAATAGTAAACGGGATTTTGTAGTGGATAGCACGGGTGCAGGTAATACCCTGAAGGATCTTAAAAATCCGCTTTGGTATGTTGCCAAATATGGCGGTGCTGTTTTACCCGATGCCGCAGCAAGACCCGATGCGGTTCCACCCAGCTACTTTTTTGTGGCGAACCCGCTGAAAATGAAGGAACAACTTAGTAAAGTGTTTTCTGAACTGCAACAAGGGACTGTTTCGTCAGCCCAGGTTGGCGGCGGCGGAGTAAGGACAAGCGACAGTGGCCAAGTGTTTTATCGCGCGTCTTATACTGCTCAGAATTGGTCAGGAGAATTAGCTGCATTATCTCAATCCAAAACCGATACCACTCTAGGTACAGAAATCTGGAATACCACCAAGAAACAGATTCCCTTTGCTGAGAGAAAAATCATCACATTCAACCCGAGCAATAAAAAGGGTGTTGCATTTGAATGGAGCAAGCTAAGCAAAGAACAACAGGACAATCTGCACCTGGATGGGACTGGACATACTGATGGAAAAGGTGAGAAACGTCTTGCTTATCTACGTGGAGATAACGCGGAAGAAGGCACAAGCGTTACCAAATTTCGCCCTCGGCAACCTCTTCTGGGTGGAGTAAGTAACCATCTAGGAGACATCATCGAATCAAGCCCAAGCCTTGTTGGTGCACCAGACCCCAAATACCGTGCAAGCGATGCTGGTCATACCACCTTTGCTAACAATAATGTCAATCGTAGAGGCGTCGTTTACGTTGGTGCGAATGATGGTGCTTTACATGGTATCGACAATGGAACTGGTGATCTAAGCGATGGCGGTAAGGAAGTTATTGCTTACATCCCATCCTATGTGTACGGAAAGCTAAGCGAACTGACCAGCCAGACTTATAAGCATGCTTATTATCTGAATGGGAAGGTATCAATCAACGACGCTTACCTCGACTCCTCCAATAAGTGGTCAACCATTGCTGCAGTAGGTGCTGGATTCGGTGGTAAAGGGATTTCAGCCTTGGATGTTACCAATCCTGGCGACTTCAACGAAGGTAATGCCGCTAAATTAGCGCTATGGGATTTCAGTGCTGAAAACGGTGACGTCGATATGGGTTACGTCACTGGGGACCCATTGATCTTGAAGACAAATGACGGAAAATTCCGTGTTATTACCGGCAATGGTTATAACAGCCAAAATGGTAAAGCCTATCTCTACTTGATCAACGTCAGTGACCCTACAGATGTCGTGAAAATCGCAGCCGGTACAGATGGGACACCAACTGACCCTAATGGACTGTCCGCCCCTTCGTATGCTGACCTGAATGTACTCACCAGCAATGGGACCGGCGATGGGACGGTGGACGTTGTCTATGCAGGCGATTTATACGGTAACCTGTGGCGATTCGACCTACGTGGGACCACCCCAAGTGCCTGGAAGGCAGCAAGCAGTGTCCAACGCCTATTTACAACTGGCACTTCAGATGGAAAACGTCAACCTATCGCTAGCGCTCCTGCCGTTGCAGCACATCCTGTGAAAGAAGCTGGGAAGGGGCTATTAACGGCGAATGGTGACTCCACAACGACCTTAGGTGGCGTCATCGTCTTATTCGGTACCGGTAAGTTCTTGGGAGACTGCGATAAAAACTATACATGCCCCAATGAAGCCAGCATGAATCGGTTTTATGGTGTTTGGGATGATGGCTCCTCCGCCCCTGTGGACCAAAGCAAGCTGCTTAAGCGGGAATATAAGTATTACACCGACACCACAGCAAAGGACAAATTAAAGGATAGCGCTACCGCAAGCTCGCTCACCGAAGCTGACTATCAGCAAATAGTCAAAAACGGGTACGTCTATATCGAATCCAAATGTGGGACGAAAGAGTGCAAGATCGATTGGGCATCTCAACGCGGTTGGTACATGGACCTTGTTGACCGAGTCAATATTGCAAGTGGCGCACGTATTGCGGGTGAACCACGGGTATTGGATGGCAACGCGGTGGTCTTCGATGTCATGAACGCACAGGCAGCCACAGACTCCTGCTCAGTAACTGGCTCAAATACTACGATAGTGGCAAGAGTTGATGACGGGGGGAGCAAAGGGGTTAGGACATTCAAAACCAAAGTTAATGGTAAAGATGTTCCTCTACCCAATGCGGGATATTCTGTAAATGAGAGCCTGCCAAGAGGATCGCAAACATTCAGCAGCGTTGTACGTAGGGGGTTGGGTGATAACAATGACGGTGGAGCCAGATACACCGTTGGAGCACCCTCAAAGCGGAAACAAAATTGTACTCCCACGGGTTGTATTGATATCTCATCTGGCATTAGATTGGAACGTTCAACCTGGCGGGAACTGATCCAGTAAGCTGTTACTGGCTACAACCCCGGTACCATGAAGTAACCAATGTTTCTCTGATCCCCTATCGACAAGTGGTGGTCAGAGAAGCATCAGGTTCACACTGAATCCCCCCGGATAGTGAGGAGGCTCCATTTCTTGAGAGAATGGAGTTATGAAGAAGCCAACCAAGTATTCGCCAGAAGTCAAAGAACGCGCTGTCCGTATGGTTTTTGAACATCGGTCAGAGTA
>NZ_JBQXDJ010000080.1:0-15129 GCF_052601015.1 Chitinimonas violaceus
GGGGCTATGCCGCCAAGGATTGGAAGACGGCCATGAACCAATTCGCTATTCTTTACGCGGATCGGTTTATTCGATCATCCGTGTGAATCTCAAACCCGCCTTGAACACGGAAATCCTGACACCCCCGGAAGAACTGTGAACGCAAGCTCGACACCAGCTTGCAATTCATTCAGTTTGCCTTTCTGACTCTTCTTCTGCGGAGAATTTGAACAGGTTCTAAGGAAGTTCCCACAGCTCATTCCAAATTTCCAGTTACTTGAAGCCCAATCCTCTTTATTCAGTCCGTTCGATACCTGAGTGGGAGTACTCGCTGACGTATCGCGATTGATCACTATGCGAACGAACGGGTTGTGCTGGGGCTTTCCTGTATTCGCAGTGGTTTCCTGTATTTGCAGAGGATATCTGCAACCCTACTCTAAAAAAGTTGCTTGTCGCGCCGGCCAATGCGGCCAGGGGCGCGGCTTTGCCCGGATTTTGTGTGCCGGCCAGCAACGATATTGAATCCAGCCCAATGGCCTGCCCCTACCACACCTTGAAACCTGTTCATGACAGATCGTAAGCAGGTTCTTGTCAGCAACTTGCCGGTGGAAGGAATGGCTTCTTTCGAGAGGATCTAATGTACCAACGTAGCCAGACGTACCGATCAATGCTCAACGCAACACGCGCCACAGTGAGCAAGATGAAGACCAATCGTAGGGCCCAGCAGCTGATCCAGGCGATCAAAAACAATTACAAGATCAATGGCCGGTGGACCAAACAAGCGTTAGCCGACCAACAGTCTTTGGAACAGTTGCTGGAAGGTGATGCTTACCTGCGCTACAGCCAAGACAAACCAACCAGTGTCGACAGCCTCAACGACCATGAACAACAGGCATTTGTTGATTACATCAAGGCACTGGCTGTACGAGCCGGCACAGTCGACATCCGTGCGCAAGGCAAGGAAAAGGTCGCATTGTCCTCGCAAACCGATACCGACCTGGGCAATGCAGAAGCGTTTCGGGTTCTGCCCAAGGATTTCGAACAACGGCATGGCACCCGCGCCAGTGTCGGCGCACGGCTGACCGTCACTGTCGACAATACCCATTTCAACCAGCTTGCCAATGCATTGACCCAACTGTTCAACGACGACAACCGTAGTTGGCTGGAACAAGCCAAGATCATGGGGCCGAGAAATCTCGGCAGCCGTACCGACCACGCGGTGATCTATCTTTCCGAGGCGGGGCTCGAGCATGCGCGGGTCATCCAGGAAATGCTCGGTGTTTTACTGCCAGCAACCGCCTTTGTCGAACACACACCGATGGGCATGCACCGCATGGGGAAAGGTATCTCCTACTCCGAGACGGCCAAAGGTGGATCGAGTAGCCACGGTCAATCGCGCGCACGACTGATCGCAACGGCGGGTGGTGAAGCACTGCTCACCGATACCCCGGTCGAAACGACATTGACCCGTACCCTGCAAAAGCGTGGATACGACGCGCAAGACCCTGCCCTGCTCGCGCAAGCCGTACGGGACCGCGAACTCAGAGGTGGGTTTGAAAGTATCGGTGACCCTACTGTATTTCGTCCCGGCAGCCCCGACATCCAGCAGTTCGCAGCCGATCCCAACCGGTTTGCAGCAACCCACGCCATCAGTGCCGAGGCAATGACCAAACTGGGGAGCCTGCCAGCGCAAGGTTATGCCAAGTTTGTGGCGGTGGCACCCAACGTATATGAGGTCGAATACACCAGCCAGGGGAGTCACTCCACGCTATTTGATAGCGTGCCGGCCTATTTCCTCGGTTACAACGGCGCCAACCAGGGCAATACCTCACCGGCCTATGTAGACATTCCCAAACATTCAACACCGGGTACCTTTCTTTTCACCGGTTCGCTCACCGGCTGCTCGGTGATAGTGACCGACCTTGACGCCAATACCTACCGGGTCTACCACGATGGGCGGGTCAATAGCTCAGTGCTTTACGACAATGTGGTCATGGCGGTTGACTTCAAGGACTACCAGGTACTGGGTACCCGCACAGGTTTAGCAGCGGCATATATGCAGTATGTCGATAGCCAATGGCAGCTTGCATTCCAACGCCAGCAGTATTTACGGGAGGGCGACGGCAGGCATGACCTTCGGCCCATATTGCGCTCCGGCGTAGAACCGTTTTCGATTCAGTCGCCAGACAATGGAGTGGGTGCACGTAATCATGCTTATTTGGCAACAGCTCATCAGCAGCTTCAGCAACAACTTCGGAAGACTGCTCGTCAATTCGGCGTATCAACCGACAGGGTCACCTATGGAACATTTGAGGGTGGCAGCTTTACCTACGATCATCCGGCCATTGCTGCCTGGAACAAGTTACGCGGCGATATTCAAGCCCAGATCGAAGTCGAGACCAGGGAACTCGTGTACAAGAAAGCTGACCTCTACGACGCCAAACGTATCAGGAATGCCAACCAGCTCCTTATCGACGAGCAGATCAAGCAGATTAATCTGACGCTGGAGTACTACAAGGCGCAGTATGAGCCCTTGCTTTCCGACTCGGCCACTGCAGACCGCACCTGGCTATGGCAGCAAAAGAAAGCCAGAGAAGGCATGGCTGCAGTGGTGCAGATCGATGACACGTCAATCCGGCGTGGGATTCTCGAACCAAGCAACAACCTGGCTCAACGTTATGCCGTCGTTGAGAGCTACCAGCTTGGACGCCAGGACCCTGCGTTCACAGAAGGCCGCCATAACTTCCACGAGGTAGCAATCCCAGGGCTGCACGAAAACATGCCGGCATTGGAGATGAAACACCTGTTCCTCGAAGGCCCGCTCACACCCAGGCAGCGTGGGGCATTAAGCGTTTATATCACCGAAGCGAGTCAGGCCGAATACATCGAGATGGTGCTGAATCACACAGCAACTTTCGCCGAGGACTTTCGTCAAGCCGGCAGTACCTTCGACCGCCTGACTCCCCAGGATTTTTATCTCTCTCTGGTTGGCGACAAAGCTGGCGGCCGCTGTTACCCACTGGTACGGACAATGGCGGTGGCGCTGGCCAACGGCGGGGAACAAGCCGTCAACAATCTGGTGGAAAAGCTGTTCGTGGCTGCCGCAGACCCCTATGCGGGCAGTTCCACCCTGTTCAAAAACAGCCTGATCAAGCTGCACTCCAATGTCGAAGCCGTCCAGGCGTCAACGCTGCTGGGCAAGTTCAACTTGACCGATATCGTTTCGCGACTTGAGCGAGTGACCACCACCTCGATGTTCGCGCTCAATACCCAGGGACACTCGATGATGGTGGGTGTCACCGTCGAACACGAAACACGCCATTACTACTTTTACGACCCGAATGTCGGTTTCTTCGCCTTTGATGTTTCAGGTAACCTGCTTAGCGCCATGCAGCAGCACCTGATCACACGCGAACTGGCTGCCTACTACGGTTCGTTTGGGAGCTTGTCGGCACCTGAATTCAACCTCGTCGAGATCGATACCGCAAAAATGGCTGAAGTACCGGTGGGGAACGGCCTGAACGTGGCGAACCTGACCGAGAGTAATGATCTGGCCAGTGTAGTCGAGCGGCAGCATCAGGCTGCACAGACAGTAAGTGCGGGGGAACGGATCAGAGAAAACGTAAGGTTACATGCCGCCTTGGTGACCCTGGATGCCGAACAATGGGGTAGACGGTTCGATGAATCGAGCACACGGCTTGCGCATGAGGCCGGCCTCGATCACAACTGGATGCCGGTGATCGCTAATACCGAAGACCAAGGCGAAGGCAGCTACCGGGTCCAATTCATCAACCGTGACCGCCCCGACGAGGTGCGCTGGCTCAACACCCGCGATACCACCTTTGCCGAATTCCGCCGTTTTGTCGACGATCATCTGGCTGCGTTGGGTGAACATTTCACCATGGAGCGCGGCCAACTGCAGCCAAGAAATGGGGCCAGCGAGGCAGCACCGGTCGATGGCTTGAATGCCGGGTTTATCGTACAGGCGCTGATCCAGTGGTTTACCCAGAAAAACCGTGACGACGCAGCGCATGGGGTGGCTTCGCCTGATCTCGCTACCGCGCTCAAGGTCCACAGCTACCTCAATTTCACCCAGATGGCTCACGGCGGACTCCAGGACGTGGCCAAGGTCACCGAATTGGTCCGTACTGCACTGCGGGGTGAAGTAGTGGCGGCAGAAACCTCGCTCAACAGCTTTGGCTCGTCGTTGGGACATACCGTCAACGAAGGAGCCGGGGTATTGCTTGGTGGCGCGATGGTTGGGCTGGATGCTTACGAGCTCGCCCATGCCGAAAACGACGTGCAGAAAGCCGTGTTTGGTACGCAGCTTGCGTTCGACTCGGCGAGTTTCGTCGTAGGAGCAGCTGGGGTTGGCGCTGGTCTGGTCGGCGCCTCAACCGTCGGCGCCGTACTCGGTGGGGCTGGGGTGATCCTGGGCGGGCTGGCAGTCGGGTTTGCCGGGCTGGCACAAGCATTCGGTGCAGTGGCCGAGGATGCCAAAGCAGTAGGCCGCTATTTCGACGCAGTCGATACCGCCTATAAGGCGAACGGTTACCGATATGATGCCGAAAAACAGGTGCTGGTGCCTCTCGCCGGGGCCATCGTGAAAAGCATCGATCTACGCAACAGCCAGATCGAATTCGACAGCCAATATATCTACCGTACTCATCATGGCTCTACCGGCTCGGGGTATATCAATTACTTCTTCTGGGCTGGTGATAAGCCGACCATGGTCCGGGACCGCAACCAGGCAATCGAGATTCGTTCTGGCATCGGCTATGCCACAAGCCGCCAACCGCTCGCCCACAGTGATAGTGCGACCGTTATCCTGCCCGGTACGCCCAAGTCATACATCAACTACGAGTACCAGATCCTCCCAGGCGCAACCACCCGTTACGACAGTGGTTTTGAAGTGATCCGTAGACTGGAGAAAGACAGACGATTCGACTATGACTTCTATGTCTTCCCCTCCGAGTACCTGATCCGGCGGATTCATCACGAGTATGTGGCTACTGCAATCGAAGTGATACTCGACCAGCGTAGCCGGCGGCTGGTGGTACCCGACCTGCCTAACGAATTACGCGGCTATCTCAGCTACGAGATCAAAGGTACTGGCGGTGAATACCTGATCGGGCTCAACGAAGGTGTGGGTGTACGGCTTTCAAGCGATGCAAGCAGTACACCATCGCGCTGGATAATCGACTGCAGCCAACTCGCTAGCGACATGATCAACGTCTCACACAACCGGCTGGTGGTAGGTGGCGTTGGGGTTGACCTCGACCCTGCCAAGCATGGGCGGGTACTGGTGATCGCCCGTAACAGCGAGATTCGCGAAGTCGATTTCGCCGCCCAGACCAGCAAGGTGGTGAGCGAAGATGCAAGCCGTTGGCAGACAACGGGCCAGCATATCGAACAGCATCTACGTGATCTGGCCCAGGCGCACCAGCTAGGTGGGCAGTATGTGATGGTCGAGAACTACCGTTACAAGGAGCGTGAAGTCGGCCGGGCATTCTACGACGTAGCCAACGATCGGATGCTGTTCACCGACACTACCAACACTGTGGCCAAAAATGCCGAACTAGGCGCGGTGATAGGCAATCATGTTTACTTCTACCACGCCCAGAATGCCGCAGTTTGGCGTGTTGAAGCAGGCACAGGCCGATTTGAAGCCCAGTTCCAGCCATGGTTCGACCATGTAGCCGGCAAGGTAAGCCGGGTATGGCAAGAAGGCGACGCCGTCTACCTCGCACGCCGTTACGTGCTGGACAACGGTAGTGAAGGCGAACTTTGCTACCGAATCCATGGTGAGCAGATGGCGCTTGTCAGCGCAACCGGTAATGACGCGCTACTGCAACGCTTGGCGCGTACCAATCGGCTTACCGGCGATATCAAGGCCATGCTTGATGGCTACGAGAGCAACCACTTACCGCGGGAGAGCCTGACGGATTTACAAAGCACACGGGTGATTGAATCAACCAGCGCCCCGCTGGTGACGGTGTTTGGTAAAGATACGGATGGCATTGCCCACCGCTACTGGATTCGAACAGACACCCGCATCGTAATCAAACCCAACCTTGCACCACCTGCGGACCAGGCCTTGCGCGTTGAGCCCTCAACACGGGTTCGCAGTGCCTGGCCGATTCCAGCCGATCTCGTGTTGGCAGGCAGCATACCCCGCCCCGATGGCAAGGAAGTGTTTTTCTTTTACAGCAAGGAAGAGAAAGTACTGTTCCGCCAGGAAGGGCCGGGACAAGTTGAACTCGAAGCCACTCACCCCACCGCATTCAGAGTGAGTACGCCCCCGCTGGCCAATGTGATCAACCTGAACGGCAGCCTGGTTGCCGTGACCGAGGACGGACGAGTAGAGCAGATCAACACAGCGGGTCAACTCAGCCTCGAAGCAGTCAACGAACATTGGCTTAAGGGGCGTACCACTTGGTGGAAAGATCTTGCCACGGTCACCGGCAGCCGTAGTACCACCTTGGCTGTGTTCGGAATCAAAGCATCAGATCGTAAGAGCGCGCTGCCGGTGTGGTACCACAACGGGCAGGTAGTCGTGGCATCGGCAGCACTTCAAGGCAAGCCTTTGCAATTCCTGGGCTTCGAACCGGATGGTTCAGCTGCACGGCTCTTCGACCCCGTAAGCGGTAAACTCTACCGCCAACCTCCGATGGGCCCAACAGCGCTTGCCACTGCATTTGGCACCGACGAGGTGCTCGAGCCATCAGCCCCGATCCCCGCGGCAAGCGAGTTCATGCCTGAACTACAGCTCAAAGCAGCAGGACAAGTCGACGGGATGATGCGTCTGACCACCCGTGAGGGGGCAATCCTGGCGCGTGCCGACAGCGGCGAGTTACAACTGATCGCGGTCGACGAGGCATGGCAACAGGCTAACGCTACCCACTTGTCACAGGCGCTCATCAAGCTGGCTGCCAAGTGGCATGCCACCGGGGTAGTTGCGTTGCATAACAAGGAAACACCTGGGTGGTTCGATATTCGTAGCGGCCTGCTGTTCTCTTCACACGATCTACGCCGTTTCAGCGATTTGTACTTCGTTGGGGTGGCCGAAGGGCTACAAGCCGCCTATGTGTATAGCGGTGGCAGCGGCCATTTGTTCCTTGTCGAAAACAGCCAAGTTCACAATGCCGGCGTGTTCAGCCATATCGAACGCGTGGGGTCGACTTTGTTGCTCCAAAGTCATGAAGAACGCACGGCCGTACATTCAGCGGGCGAAAACGAACTGATTCTACCCATCGTTACAGGTATCGATACCTTGGTTTTAAGTGGGGGTGTCGGTCGAGATACCTACCTGATCAGCAACGCGGTCTGGAATCACTATCACACCGTAGTGATCGACAACTACGATCAAGGAAAAGCGCCAGATCGCTTGTTCATGTGCGAGTTCGATCCGGCCAAGCTCCTGATCAGCCGCCGTAATGTCGATCTGATGCTGACCGAATCCGGTACTGGGCAAGTGGTGGTGATACGTAAGGTATTCGGTAGCGATGCCGAAGCATACCAGCATCTTCAGGTTGAGCTGGCAGGTACCCCACCAGCAGTCACCGTCAACCACTTAGCCCGATACTTTAGTGGTGATACTGATCGCATCGGCGGTCGGCTGTTGGAACTGTCGTGGATAAGCAAGCAGCCCGTGCTTGCGGCTGATGAACTGGCATCAAGAGAACCTGACCTGTCACATCTAGCCCAAGTAACAAACAGCATCGACACCGAGCCACGGCAGGCTGGCAATGTGCACTCGCCTACCCACGATGCGACCGGTGACCACAACCGTGCCCACTCACGTAGGCTGCGAGATCGGTAAATCCTTGCTAATCGGGAAGAGCCGCTGATTCTCGGTGTTTATCGTCCAGCCCTGGGGTTATCCGAGGGCTGGACGCCGAGAGCCTGCTCACGATCTTACTGTGCTGTGCGGCCGTGAACAAAGCTTATGTGCTGCTCGTAACCGATCTTGAACAGTTTCTGGGCCAGTTCAAGATCTGCAGTACGTCGGTACTTCTTACTGACCACAGTTCATGTCGATGAAAATGCGCAATTCAGTGGCGGAATCCGATTTATTTGTCACCTTGCTGCCGTTGCCATCATCAACCAACAGGTCGACATTTCTTAAAACATCACCGTTAGCCAGCACAGCTGTGTAGATAGTGACAGGGCCGTCTACCGGGGCCATTATCTTTTCAAAAGGTCCTGCTTTTGCGTTATTGATCACTGCTTTCAGATTGCCATTAATTAAAACTGGCTTTATATATTTCGATTGAAGCGTCGAGGTGCCACTTGTAATCACAACCTTATTTGCATAGATCTCACAAGTTGATGATGTGATATATGCTGGCATGGTATAGCCAGAACGGGTCGTCTTTTTCAACAACACGCCGTCATAAGCAAAAGCATTTGCAGAAAAAAGGGCTGCAGCAAGCGCAAGGAACTTAAACATTCAGGTCTCCAGATTTAAAAAGTCAATTCGTAGGAAAACTACCCGTTTTAATAGCAACGATATAAATAGGGAAAGAATATCCCAATGAAAAAGGACGTCACCTAGCCTGACATGCAGCCATGACCAGCCTTGCCATTGGAAATACCTGGGAATAGAGCGGGTATTCTGATATTTTTCAGCACCAACCTGATGAATTTTATTTCAGGGTCAGCCTTCGTTACTAGGATGAGTAGTCGCCAGGGCCCGCATAATACGCTTATTGATTAAAAATCATAAAATACACGCAGGATGCCTGCACCATAAATACAACATTCGAAGTTTCATACAGTGATACATCTCAATATTGAAAATTTAATTAATTTAATATGAATTAATTTAAGACCTTCCCTACCGTTCGTATGGGAATAAGAATCTCAGCACCTTAGAACCTGTTCAACGCCTGCTACATGCCAGCAATACGGTCTTGAGCAGATTCTCAGACTACTTAGCAAAAATTCTGCCCAGTTGCTTGCCATCAAATTTCTTATGCATTCTTCATTAGCCATCTAAACGATTGCCCAACCCATCTGGTGACATTGCTTAGCTAGGGTCGCCACAACCCCACTGCGTAGCTGTGATCAGGTGCTCTTGGATAGTGCTTAGAACGTGTTCAAAGTCTTGAAAACTAGTGCGAGACAAAACGAAAACAGCCGGGGAAACAGCGTTTACTAATGGTAAATGAGCATTCCGAGGGTATTTTCAACGCTGTATCGTTGACGCGCAGTAGGCTTTCAACAGACTCTCAGTTGTCATAGTGGCTCTATTTGAGTTACTGGAACGTAAAGACATTGCCAGATGTCTAGTGATAGCTATATCTCACCGTCGTCCCGTGCATTTCCTACCCAAAGAACTCTCACATCATGAAATTACATCCGTTCTTGGGCTTTTCCTGGGCGATACTGAGTGCCCAAGTGCTGGCATCGAGTCCCACAAAAACAGTTTCACTATTGGTGCCAGAACAGCACGACAGTAAGGGGCAATTGGTACCGCTCAGTCCTCGGCAGCAGAAACTGATTGAATTGATCAGTATAGAGTCGGGTCTGTACTTTAATGTCAAAGCCTATCCCTGGCGGCGCGCTCAAAGACTCGCTCAACTCGGCTACGGATTAATCTGGGGTGTCATCAAAACCCAAGAGCGTAGCAAGTACTTTAAATTTTCGGCGCCCATCGCGACTTTGAATCACTGGCTGGTTGTACCAACCGGTTATGCATTCCCCTATCGGAATATCCAGAGTCTTAGCGGTATGCGGGTTGTCATTGCCAATGGGGATCTCTATGGCGACGAATTCGACACCAACCGTAACAAGCTCTTTTCAGTGGAAGAGGAAGCCTTTTCACGCGAGGCGCGATTGACCATGCTGGCGAAAGGACGTGCAGATGTAGCCTTGATAGGGAGCTTTCATACAGCCGCCAAGCAATTTGAGGCCCGGCTTAACTACCTGCATGGAGATATCGGGGACTGGACGGTACTCCCCAAACCTCAGTCAACAGCACCAATCCATATTGCAGCGCCCCTTGATCATCCGCTTTCCCATCACCTGCCCACCATCAATCAAGCCATATCAAGATTACGTCAACGTGGCGCTATCCAAGCTGCTATCAGCATTCAGGAAACAAAGTCAGACAACATACAACCACTTTCCGAGTCATATAGGTTCAACAAACATCAGGAAGACGGTTACGTGATGGGCAGATAACATACTTTCAAAGTGAAGAGTCATAGGAAATAGCTGGTGAAAGTCACAGTAAGCAAAGAAGTCAGAAAGTCCCAGGCAGTACTTTTCCATCTTTCCCAGAACTACATGAAACGCCTGAAATGGGATGTGTATCTATCGGAGGCCTATCTTCTGGATAATGCTTCGGAAGCCGCTATCGGCATTGATTCATTCTGCAAGAGCACCTCGGGTACCGTAATGGTCTCGCGTTACGTTTCCTACAAGCCGCCTCTGGTTGCTGCTGTCAGCATGGTCAAGGGCCCTACCCTCCTACGAAGTTTTAGCGGAAGCTGGCGGTTCAAAGCGTTAGGTAATGAATCCACACTTGTCACCTTTACTTATAACTTCAAGACAAGGCCTACATGGTTGCGCTGGCTGATCGAGCCGATAGTGGCGTACTTCTACCATAGAGATATGAGACGTCGTCTCACCGCCTTCAAAGCTTGGGCCGAAAGTAGACCCTAGTGTCAGTAGTATCTCGCTTTACTACTCCCTTCAGCAGTCCTTAAGAACCAGTTCCTACGCATGACCTCATCCAACACCGGACGATAAGTTCAAACAGTTCAGGCTTAATTACCGCCAGCGTATCGGACAGTCCACAACTCCATCCATATTGCTGAACTTTTTGCGCACTCCAAGTACAGACCTGAGCAGTATATTAGTTTATATATACCTACCAATTTTGTTGTGCAGCGGTGGTCAGGTTCTCGGGCGGGAGTTACATACGCAGCGTCATCGGTCGACCAGTATGGCCCTCTGCTTTTACACCCCCTTAAAAGCGCTTGGTATTGACATTTCCATCAACGCCCCGAACCGCATACCCCATCCCTATCTGGTTCAGCAGCGCAATGATAAGCCCACCTCTAGCGCCTTCCACCAATCGCAACAAATCGCATCAGATCCATTCATGAAAGGAGTTCCCCATGCTCAAATTCAAACTCCCCACACTAACGCTCGGTCTGGTTACCGCTGCCCTGTTAAGCGGATGCCCAGAGAACACCGATAGTACGAACGTTACCGAACAAGCTCGTCAGCTCGTTAACCGGATGACAACCCGCGAGAAAGTGGGTCAGAAAGTCATGATGGCGTTCCGCTATTGGTGTCCAGCGGACCAGCCCAGTTGCAAAAGCAATATGACAGAGTTACCCGATGCGGTTGGTAATGCAATACGTGAGAACAAGATCGGTGGTGTCATCCTGTTTTCGAACAATTTAGTTGATATAGAACAAACCAAACGACTTACCGACCAAATCAAAGGCGCGGTGTCCCCAAGCAACCCAGTAGGTTTGCTGATAGGGACTGATGAGGAAGGCGGTAATGTATTCCGCTTGCCTTGGACGCTCGCTACTTCATTTCCCGGAAATATGGCGCTCGGTGCCGCATATGAGGCGACAAAGAACGATCAGCTCGCCTATGACATGGGCCGCGTATTAGCCACCGAGATCGCAGCCGTCGGCTTCAACGTCAATTTCGCACCAGTTGTGGACGTCAACAGTAACCCACTCAATCCGGTTATCAATGTCCGCGCATTCGGGGACGATCCGGCAACAATCAGCCTATTGGGCCGGCGCGCTGCCCTGGGGATGACAAGCCAGGGTGTAATCGGCACGTTCAAGCACTTTCCGGGACATGGCGACACAGATAAGGACTCCCACTATGGTCTACCCGTTGTCAACAAATCGCGTGCCGATGCCTATGCTATCGACCTTGCGCCTTATCGGCAGGCCATTCAGTCGGGGCAGGCTCCCGCCATGGTCATGACCGCACATATCCAATACCCGGCACTAGACAACACCGCAACGACCACGCGCACCGGCGAGCAAATGATTGTGCCCGCCACCATGTCCAGAAAGATTCAGCACGACATCCTGCGCGGCGAGCTAGGTTACCAAGGCGTAACCATTACCGATGCATTGGATATGGAGGGCATTACCAAATTCTTCGACCAGACCGATGCCGTCATCAAAGTCTTTCAGGCGGATGTTGATATCGCACTGATGCCTGTCGAATTTCGCGTGGCTGCTGATGCGAATCGGCTCTCCGCCTTAATCGACCAGATAACGGCCAAGGTCGAGGCTGGTTTGATCAACCGAGAGGAACTCGATCGCTCGGTCAACCGGATCGTGCAGATGAAACTACGCAACGGCATTACACCAGGCGGTGGAAGCAGACCGATGCCCGACCGGTCGGTGATCGGCAGTCCAGCGCATCGTGCTATCGAGCAGGACATCACAAAGAAGTCCATCACACTGTTGCGCAACGCCAATGGCACCTTGCCGCTGCAAGCGCAAGGCAGGAAGATTTTCATTATGACCCCTTGGGGAGAGCAGGCAGAAGCAATGCGTCGACGTTTTGTCGAATTGGGTTATCCAGACACAACTGGGGCAAAGCTGAGCAATACCTCATGGGATGCGCAAAAGCAGGCGATCAACGAAGCCAATATCATCATCCTGGGAACGCTATCGACAAGCGTTACACCAGTCGAGCGCAACGGAGTCCCAAATAGAAGCCCAGTACAAGTACAGCCTTATTCGATACGGCAGTTATCAACACAAGGCAACATCGAAGGGTCGCTGGTCTTCAATGTCGAAGAAGACGCTGCTTTTGCAAGCGGGTTACACCAGATGATGCAGGTAACCACCCCAAGCGAGGCACAACAGATACGTAAGGCGATGGAATACGCGAAGAACGAAACCACAAATAAAACGGTCATCCACATCACAATGCGTGCGCCCTATGACGTTGTTAATTACGACGATATCACCGATGCCACGCTGGCTACCTACTCTTACTATGGGTACGAAGGTGGTTTACGCGGGCCTTCCATGCCAGCTGTTGTTGACGCGATGTTGGGCATACAACATCCGATAGGCAAACTGCCTGTCGCCATCTATGCACAATCTGCAGGTGGTGTACCCGGGCAATTACGTTATGCACGTGGGTTTGGCTTGCAATACTGAAAATGCGCAACGGCCCCAGGAATACACGGAAGCCAAGATAAGAACGTCCTTGGTTTGCAGGTTACCAACCCGCATCTCAAGGTCGTTCTTCATGCCGTACCACCTAACCGCAGCGGACCTTGAGCAGGTTTCAAAGTTGGCTAATACCAGACCCACTGCTGCCAAGGCACGGGCCGTGTATTTACCGGGAACAGGCTAGGTACGCCATCAGCCGGGTAAGTCAAAGCGGCGCGGGGGTAAGCGACATTGATCAGTCTGCCGTCCACATAACGCCACTGATAAGCCGTAGTTGGTGGCGTATTACTATCGCATGCTCTTGGCGCAGCGACTGAGGTCGGGAGCGATAAGTTACTGACAGCGCCAACCGCGCCCAGACAATGCGCTTCGGTCTTGTTGATTAAATGTCCTTCAGCGCTCTGTTTCCATAGCTGTAACGATTTGTTGCTATCGCACGGCGCCAGTACCAGTGACAGCTGATCATCCTGCATAAAAGCTGCAAATACCTCTACATCTGGCGCCGTAGGAAAATGTTGGACCTTGGCGGGCAATCGACGGGCTTCCAAGCACTGCTTTTGCGTACTACCTACCGGCTTCCACAGTGAAACCAATTGCCGATACGACGCCGGCAATTCTTCTGGCTTGACGATGCTGACATGAAATACCACTACCCCGTTCTTTCCCTCTGCTGTACTGAAATGGAAAAACACCCGATCCAACGTCGCTTGCGTTGTTGGATCGGGCTGGGTTGTAGCACCCGGCTCAGCCTGAACTTTCAAAGTAAAAGTATTGGCAGTCTGACTATCGATACTGACAGCAATCAGCGGATTTTCACTCTTGATCTGCGGTATGCCAGCCAAGGGAACACTCGATAACACCCGCACTTCAACCTGCCCTGCGGTATTTTCTGCCAACACCAGCTCCTGCTTGCTTAGTACAACGCCCAAATTGTTGTCTGTTGGTGCGGGGCCTGTGTTCTTGGCAACGCCCCCGTATAGTGCATCCAATGCTGCGATATCACCTGCTGACAACGTTGTGCGTGGCCATGGTCGCACCCTGGTCGATGGATCACGCAATTTCAGTTCATTACCTGTCTCGTAGTGCGTAACCGAGTCCAGATCATAGGGGCCGATGCTCAAGCCATCTTTGTCTGTATTATATTGACTGGCAAAAAGCGTACGCCCGACCTTCAGGTATTGGTCCCGATCCACTCGTTGATGCTCGTGGTAGAACCCAACAACATGCATCAGCTCATGCAATGCGTCCCCGACATTGTGGCAACTGGGACTGAGCGACAACTCCTGAGGCCCACCCTCTTTACCAACAGCTGAAGCACAGATGATGTTGTGGTGGTCATTGGCGAGATAGATATAGTCCGCTTCATCCGTGCGCTCCACAAAACGCAATGCACTGTTTCTGGAAATTTCACGGGCAGCCTCAAGAAAGACTTCACGTGCTTTTGGCGTAGCATTGGTCAGTACATAGGGCACTATACGATTAGGCCAGCGAACATCCCTGGAAACCGTCTGGGCGCGCTTTACACGTTTCTTTGCCTCGGCGACAACCTTATTGCTATTGCTTGCATGCCCTGACTGGTCTCCCGCTTGAACCGTGCCGGCCACAAACAAAGACAAGCCATAGAGGCCTAGCGGCAACGCCGCTTTGCGATAGAACGGGTACATATTTTTATCCTTGATACTGCAGGGGGATTTACGCGAGAAGATAGGAGAATCAGCCTTGCGTAGAGACAAACTGACTGCCCAGGCGAAATGGCTTTTGGTGAGTTCGCCTTGTCATACGAGACTTTGAACTTGCACTAAGCACTGGTTACGACTTTTATGAAATTCGCTCAAACCGTTAACGGGTCTGTCAGTAATTTCGTGTTCAAGGCATATCATGCTCCCAAGGAGAATGTATGCCTCGCAAACCGAAAGCCAAGCCGGTGGAATTGCCGGCAATTCCCGCCGAGCTCCTAGCTCAGTTCGGC
>NZ_JBQXDJ010000081.1:0-14947 GCF_052601015.1 Chitinimonas violaceus
GTTGGCAACATCCGCCACTGGCAGCCACTTTTGGTCACGTACAGAATGGCATTACAATCAACCGCTTGTCATGCTTGCACGGTCTGCCACGGTGGTGGGTGGGGTGAAAATGGTGAGCAATGCGGTTTCAGTGTTGCTCGGTCAGATCGGTTGGATAAGCCAAGGGTAGTCACAAGTAATGCTGAGGGCTTGATTTTCTCGCAATTTGGTTTTCAAGACAGCTTCTTAGAACTTGTTCAAAGTCTTCTGCGCATCAGCAATATCGAATAGCAGCCTGTGCCAGTACCACTTCCTCATCCGTCGGGATGACCCAGACGGACACCTTGTTGCCAGGCAGGCTGATGCACTGGGCATGTTGTGCATTTCCGGCGGGTGCTAACTCTATCCCCAACCAACTGATCTGCTGGCAGATTCCTGCGCGAACAGCGGCATTGTGCTCACCAATGCCGGCGGTAAAGACCAATGCGTCGATACCACCACTGGCAACGCACAGACTGGCAATGCCTCGTGCTGCGTAAAGACAGAAAAGCTCGACTGCCAACTTTGCAGCAGGCAGCTCGCTAGCGGTCAGGCTGCGCATATCGTGGCTGATCCCCGATACCCCAAGCAGACCCGATTGCTGGTAGAGCAGGGCGCTGAGTTCGTTGATGTTCAGCCCCAAGGATTGTTGCAAATACAGCAGTACACCAGGATCGATGGTACCGCAGCGGGAGCCCATCATCAGGCCGTCCAACGCGGTAAAACCCATGGTACTGGCCACGCTGTGTCTGTTACGCAGGGCGCAGGCGCTTGCACCGTTTCCCAGATGTGCGACGATGACGCGACCATCAGCTTGCTTACCCAGTATGGCTGGCAACTGTTCTGCGATGTACTGGTAGGACAGCCCATGAAATCCATAACGGCGAATGCCCTGTGCGAAATATTGCTCGGGGAGGGCATAACGCTGCTGTAATTCGGGTTGACCGTTGTGGAAGGCAGTATCGAAACAGGCAATTTGCGGTACATCGGGCAGTAGCGCCGCTATGCATTGAATGCCTGAGAGACCGTGAGGCTGGTGCAGGGGTGCCAAGGGGATCAGAGACGTCAGGTAGGCTCGTACGTCGTCATTCAGCAATACTGGCGCACCATAGCGTGATCCGCCATGCACGATGCGATGTGCCACTACCGATGGTTGCAATCCCTTTTCCTGTTTGCCTAGCCATTCGAGCAGGTACTGCAATGCGCTGTGATGGTTTTGACTGGCTATTTCAGATTTGGCTAACGTACTGCCATCGTCTGAGCGGGAATGAAAAAGGGTGGGGTTCTTGCTATCGGGGCCAGCCAGATTTTCGATCTGGCCTTTGCAAATCAGCTGTAAAGGCTGGCGTTGGTAGACAGCGAATTTCAGGCTGCTGGAGCCTGCATTCAGCGTCAATACGTGGCTCATTGACTGGCCCGCTTGGCATCCAGCAGTTTAGCGATGGCGCAGGATGCCATGCGCGACTCTGCGTTGTCGGCCCTGCTGGTCAATACGACGGGTACCTTTAAACCCAAGACGATGCCTGCTGCACGTGCCCCGGCAAGATACTGCAACTGTTTGGCAAGCATATTCCCGGCTTCCAGATCGGGGACAAGCAAAATATCGGCATCACCTGCGATAGGGCTGACAATTCCTTTGCTGCGTGCAGCTGCTGCCGAGATGGCATTATCGAACGCCAATGGTCCGTCAAGGATGCCACCGGTGATCTGGCCGCGGTCGGCCATTTTGCATAGCGATGCGGCATCGATAGTAGCTCGCATAGTCGGGTTGACGGTTTCGACGGCAGCAAGAATCGCCACTTTGGGCTCGCTAATCCCCAGCGCCAGCAAAAGATCGATGGCATTCTGCGCAATATCGCGTTTATCGAGCAGGCTGGGTTCGATATTCACTGCAGCATCGGTAATGAACAAGGGCTTGGGATAGGTCGGCACTTCCATGGCAAACACATGGCTGACCCGACGTTCGGTGCGAAGGCCATTCGTGCTGCTAAGTACGGCACGCAACAATTCATCGGTATGCAGGCTGCCTTTCATCAGCGAAGCCGCTTTGCCCTCGAATGCCAGTTGCGCAGCGGTGGCTGCTGCAGCATGGCTATGCGGCACATCGATGCATTCGATACCTTCCAGGGACTGGCCACTGGCCTCTGCAACGCTGACGAGCTTGGCTTTGGGGGCGACAAGGATGGGGTTTATCAGACCACGCGCCTTTGCATCGAGCGCACCGCGCAATGATTCGGCATCGCAAGGGTGTACCACCGCCATGGTGATGGGGGGAAGATCGCGGGCCAAATCTAAGAGTAGCTTTAGTGCGTCGGACGTCATGATCACCCCACAATGTTGTAACCGGCATCGACGTAGAAGGTCGAGCCGGTAAGTGCGCGTGCTGCGTCGGACACCAGGAAGGCCGCGAGCTGGCCGACGTCATCGGGCGTGGCAAGCCGGTGAAGCGGGCTCTTCTCGACGGCTTCTGCCATCAACCGGTCGAAGTTGGCTATGCCAGATGCAGCGCGGGTAGGCAGCGGACCCGGCGAAATTGCGTGGACGCGTATACCGTGTTCAGCCAGTTCCGCAGCCAGATAGCGCGCGGTGCTTTCCAATGCTGCTTTGACTGGCCCCATCAGCCCATAGTTGTTGATCACCTTCTCCGCGCCGTAGTAACTCATGGTCAACAGCGTGCCACCTTGCGGCATCAGAGGCTCTGCGAGTTTCGCCATACGGATGAAGGAATGGCATGAAACGCTCATAGCGCGCAGAAATCCCGCTTCGGAACAATCGACAACACGGCCATGCAAGTCATCCAGCGGCGCATAGGCAATGGCATGGATCAGGTAGTCAAGCTGTCCCCACTGTTGCTTGATGACCGCGAATACCGCTTCCAGCTCACCGACCTGTTCGACATCGCAAGGCAGGATTAACGGCGCAGCAATGGAGTCGGCTAGCGGACGAACATGGGGTTCAGCTTTATGGTTCAGGTAGGTGATGGCACTGGTGGCGCCTGCAGCATGTAGCTGGCGGGCACAACCCCAGGCAATGCTCTGGGCGTTTGCCACACCCACGACTAAGCCGCGTTTCTCTGCAAGCGGTTGCATAAAGGTCTCCGATACCTGCGTTTTTGTTTAATTGGGTAGCAGCTCAGAACCTGTTCAATAGGTGATGGTGAATCAGCAATACGGGTTCTTACGGTAGAAAAGGGGCGTTAGTGAGCCCGCATCAGCTTGAGGTAGTCTGACTGCAGCAATTCGTTCCGGCGTGATTCATCCGATTCATCCGGGCTCGCATCGACAACAACTTTCACATAACGTCCAAGCCGCTGCCAGATGGCGATGGAAATTCGCTCGGCAAACGCCCGTTCGTCGTCTCCTGCCGGTAATCCCGCCTCGGCACACATTTCGAACAGCCATGCACCGTTTTGTTCACGATTCGCCACCCAATACGGGCAGACCCAAGCAGTACGTATCGCTGCCAATACACGTGGCGGTTCGCTGGAACCAAGCGGAAAAACAGAGAGATGAACACGATAGCTGAGGGGCATGGCCGTCTTCTGCAAAGTGTGCTTTCAGATAGGTTTTATCAAATCGTCCGCTATGCTGCAATACAAGCTTGCGCCGAGCCTGTGCTAGATTGACGAATCCATCCGATATATCCTCATGTCATGACTCAAACCGACATTGCCAGCGACCGCCCTCGTATTCTTGTTGTCGATGATTCCCGTATCGTCCGTGCGACGGTGAAGAAACATCTGACCGCGAGTTTCGACGTGATAGAAGAACCCGACGGAGAGGCCGGTTGGGAACGGCTGTCCGACGATACGGAGGTGATGGTCCTGATGAGCGACCTGAGCATGCCGCGGCTCGACGGTTTCGGCCTGTTGACTCGTGTACGTCAATCTACGGACCCGCGTATCCGCAATACGCCTGTCATCATTATTTCGGGTGAGGAGGACAGCGAGACCAAGAATCTGGCTGTGGAGCGTGGGGCGAATGATTTCGTCACCAAGTCCACCGACAGGGCCGAGATGCTGGCCAGAGTGGCGGCGGCGGTAAAGCTGGCGAAGACAGCGCGTGAACTACGTGCAACTGAGGTCAACCAAGCGCGTACGGCGACGACGGAGGTACAGACCGGCCTTGCGACGCCCCATTTGTTCCAGATGCATGGCGAAAAGCTGCTGGCCCATGCTTTGCGCGTGCATGGCGAGGCAACCTTGCTGGCGTTTGAGGTTGACGACTATTCCTCATTGTGTACCCGGGTAGGCGGGACGGTGGCCGAGCAGGTTGTAAGCTTGGTGGCCAAGACGGTATCGGGCCGTTTGCGCAAGGAAGAAATCCTGGCGCGTCTTGACGGGCCACGCTTTGGTATCTTCCTGTACGCAGATCTCCTGGGTAGCCTGCGTTATGCCGAGCGATTGCGTGAAATCATCGCAGCGGCGCGCATCAACTTCAAAGGTACGCCCATCAGCGTGACAGTCAGCGCCGGGGTGGGTAGCGCCAAAGCTGATGATGTAACGGAATTCGATAAGCTGCTGGACTGTGCTTTACGTCGCTTGACGACGGCGATGGACCTCGGCGGCAATCAGCTTAATGCCCCAATACCTGGCAAGCAGGCGCTACCGCCAATCGAGATAAACGAGGCGTTGGCTTTGCTGGCTGATGGTCGTCAGGAAGATGTGGTGCCCCATTTGCCGGCATTGATGGCGAAGCTGGCGCCGTTGATGGCGTTGGCAGGATACAGCAAGCAGTAAGAACCTATTCACGATCTTACTGCGCAACCGTGATCAGGGTTTATGCGCTGCTCGAAAGCCCCCGACCCGAAAGGGGTGCGCTGAACTGCTACCGTGTTTGCGCATCAAGAAGTTCGCAGCCTCATTACCCAAGTACATGTCAGCCTTGTACCCACATTGCTGACGATTGTTCGCGACAGATCGTGCACAGGCGCAGCAGCAAGTGTGCTTGAGGTGGCGTTTGCCAGTTGGGCCAGCTATGCTGGCTTCCGACTAACCTCAAGGTAATTCGCCATGAATACTCCACTGCCCGATGCCAGTTTCGACCAACTGTTTCGCAATGCCCGTACGCACAATCATTTCAGTGATCGCCAAGTGGACGATGCAACGTTGCATGCTCTGTACGACCTGTTGAAATGGGGGCCAACCAGCGCCAATTCTTCGCCAGCCCGTTTTGTTTTCCTCAAGTCAGAACAAGCCAAAAAGAAGCTAGGGCCCGCCTTGGCTGAAGGTAACCTGACCAAAACGCTGGCTACGCCTGTTGTAGTCATCGTGGCCTATGACATGGCCTTCTACGACCAGCTGCCAAAGCTGTTCCCCCATACCGATGCACGCAGCTGGTTTACCGGTAACGATGCGCTGATCCAGACCACCGCTTTCCGTAATGGCACGTTGCAAGGTGCATACTTGATTATGGCCGCGCGTTCATTGGGTCTCGACTGTGGCCCTATGTCTGGTTTTGACAACAGCAAGGTCGATGCTGCTTTCTTTGCCAACACCACCGTCAAATCCAATTTCCTGATCAATCTGGGCTACGGTGATAACAAGGATCTTTATCCGCGTAATACACGTTTGACCTTTGAGGAAGCGTGCCGTATCGAATAAGTGCCGTACCAATTGAACTCAGGACATGGCCGAAAACAATAAACCGCAATGGGATGTCTGGCGCGAGCTTGATGATTTGCGCCAGCGTCATAAAGAGTTGGGGCCGATGTTTGCCCGCGTTGGGGTCGCGCCTGAGTTTGCGCAGATGGCGAACATTCTTCGCCTTGATCTGCAGCGCAAACCCCCCACCCAGCCTTTGGCTACCGGTGAGCGCGATAAGGATGCTCAGGCGCAGGAGGACTACAAACGCGCTTTTTCATCCCATTACGAAGAGGTTCTCTTCAAGGCTGAAAATTTCCTACGCATGCCCTGGCCCGAGGAAACCCAATTCCTTGCCCCGGGCATTTTGCAGGAAACCGAAAGCCTTCGGCGCGCATTGGCGCGCAATCCATTGGTTTCGCCACCGCTCGATAAGCTCGATGCCTTGATCGAGGAGTATTCCAATCTCGATAAGATTGATGAACGTCTCGATCGGGACGCCATTGAGGCGCGCAAACAAGAGCTGATCGATGTGTTGGGTTTTCCACTACTGGTGCGACGCCAGTTAGCTCATCCAGAATGGGAGTTATTGCCGCCATTGGCTAGCGACGATTACCGCCAACTGTTGGCGAGCAAGATCGGCAACTATCGGCAAGCGGGATGGCTGAGCTCCAAGCTGTTTGACAAGTGGTACGTTGCCCTTGAATTTGATGCGATTTGGGCAAGACTCAAACGCGATGCCAACGATCGTGAACGCATTATCAGTCAGCTGAAGTTGAATTGGCCTAAGCTGGGCAACTGGGCACCTGATTTTCCGCATGCAGATCTGATCTGGTATCTGATGTTGGTATTGGCCTGTGTAATAGCCCTGTTTACAGAGTGGTGGTGGACTGCGGGCGGTCTGCTAATCTGGTTGCAGCTGTCGGTGATCATCGAGAAACACCACGCTCAGCTGGTCAACAAGCGCCGCCAGGCTTTGTTGTTGGAGTGCGGACGCTTCAAACGTATTCGGGATCAGATCTCGTCGGGAAAGTTTGATGCCAGTCAGGTATTGCGGCAGCTCAAGCAGTTTAATTTTCGCCACTATGTATCTGATCAAGGCATGTCTTTGTTGCAGTCGATGTCTATGCAGGTCTTCTAGCTAGCGGGTTGAAGTTAGTTAAGTTGCTGAAACGTGTTGTATACCGTTTTTTCCATGCATCTTTTGGGCACTGCTGAACAACGCTGATGCGCAGGGTAGTCGCCCGAATGTAGCCAGAGGTCAGAATGAAGCCGTTTGCCACCGCCTTTCTGTTGGCACTGATGAGTGCTGCCATTGCGGATGAGAGCCCTAAGTTCGCCATAAAAGAGTTTCTCGTGAAGGGTAACACGGTTTTGCCGCAGGCCAGTATTGATGCGGCGCTACAACCCTTCAGCGGTCCAAACCGTGACTTTGCGGATGTGCAGCACGCCCTGGAAACGTTGGAAGGGCTGTATCGTCGCGCTGGGTACGGTAGCTTGCAGGTGTACCTGCCGGAACAGGAACTGAGCGAGGGACAGGTTCTGTTGCAGGTGGTCGAGCCACGGGTGGATAAGGTCCGCATTGAGGGCAACCAGTATTTCGGCGCAGACAATATCCGCCGGGCCATGCCGGCCTTGCGTGATGGGGAAGTGCCCAATACTGCTGCGTTGAGTAAGGATCTGCGGCTTGCCAACGAAAGCCCGTCCCGTCGGATGACGGTATCGCTGCAAGCTGGTGAGAAGCCGCAAACCGTGGATGCCGTGCTGCGTGTTGTGGACGAGAAGCCGCAGCGCTTTTTTGTTGCAGCGGATAACACCGGCACCAAGGAAACGGGCCGGACTCGTTTATCGCTGGGCTATCAACATGCCAATCTGTTCGACCGCGATCATGTTCTGACGACCCAGTTCACCACATCGCCGAAAGAGTTCGATCAGGTGAAGATATTTGGTCTGGGTTACAAGCTGCCCCTGTATGGCTGGGGTGACAGTATGAGCCTGTTTGCCGGTTACTCGAATGTCAGCTCCGCCGTGTTGCAGGGTTTGTTCAATACCAGCGGCAAAGGGACGGTGGCTGGTGTTCGCTACAACTATGGTTTGCCAACACGCGGTGCTTATCAGCAAAAGTTGGTGTTTGGGCTCGATTCGCGCCGGTTTGAAAGCGAGACCAGCTTTATAGGCGCTATCCAGGGCAAGCAGCGTTACACCATCCGGCCTGTGAGTGTCGGCTATCAGATGCAATCGCAAAGTGCTGACTGGTCATATGATGGGAATGTTACCTTTTCACGCAACTTGCCGGCGGAGAATAATCTGGCGCTGCGTTCCGGCAGGCAGGGCACTGGGATAGAGCCTATCGATAACGACCACTACCAGATTCTGCGTTACGGGGTGAATGGTTATCTGGGCTTGCCGGCAGATTGGCTCGCGCATGCGAGTTTGAATGGCCAAAAAACGACCGATGCGCTGCCCTCGGGTGAGTTCTTCGGTATCGGCGGGGCAAACAGCGTACGTGGTTACGATGAGCGTGTGCTGTCCAATGACGAAGGTATGAACGCCAGCCTTGAGCTGTATACCCCTGATCTCGCCAAGTATTTGAAGTGGGAGTCGGGGCGTCTTCAGTTCCTGGGCTTCTTCGATTGGGGGAGTTTGTCACGTAAGCAGGCGTTACCGGGTGAGCAGACCAGTGCCAAGCTGGCCGGGGCTGGGATAGGTTTACGGTTGAGTGTGGGCAAGATGGCAACCGTCAAGCTGGATCTGGCAAAAGCACGGAAGGATGGCGGTGGACAGAAGAAGGGCGATAACCAGGCCCATGCTTCAGCCATATTGACTTACTAAAGCCGCTATAGACCCACCAATGCCATGGCTGGGTGGGAAAAAGATGACGCCAAGCTGGACTTTCGGGCGGCCGTCTTAATGGGTGGAAGGAATGAAGATGATGAATGTGGTACGACAACCCCGTTTTGTTCTGAAAACACTATTTGCCGCCACGCTGGCCTGCTATGTCCCTTTGGCTGCAGCCAATCCGACTGGCGGAACGGTTGTATCAGGTTCCGCCACCATCCAGCAGTTGGGCAATAGTCTGGATATTCATAACACGCCCGGCGCCATCATCAATTGGCAGTCCTTCTCGATTAACCCCAACGAGTTGACCCGCTTTGTACAGCAAAATAGCCAAAGCGCTGTGTTGAACCGTGTGATGGGGCAGGACCCCTCGCAGATTCTTGGCCAGTTGCAATCGAATGGCCGAGTCTTCCTGATTAACCCTAACGGCATTGTGTTTGGCCAAGGGGCGCAGATTGATGTCGCCGGCCTGGTGGCTTCCAGTCTCAATATCAGCGACGAGGATTTCCGTACTGGCCGCATGCATTTTCAGGGCAGCAATACCGGTTCAGTACGTAACGCTGCAAGCATCACCACACCTACGGGTGGGTTCGTCTACCTGATTGCACCGAGTGTGGAAAACAGCGGGGTGATTTTTTCTCCCAAAGGCGAGGTGTTGCTGGCCGCAGGCTACAGTGTTGAGCTGGTGGATGGGGTGGATACCAGCTTGCGCGTAAAGATCGATGCGAAAGCGGGTGAGACGCTTAATGTCGGCAAGCTGATTGCAGAGCAAGGACGGATTGGGATTTTCGCTGCTGCAATACGCCAGCAGGGTATGGTTAGCGCGACTCGTGCCGAGGTGGGCGAGGGGGGCAAGATTGTCTTCAAGGCCAGCCGGAATGTTGAACTTGCCAGTACCAGCCAGACGCTTGCCCAAGGTGGTGGCGAGGTATTGATTGATGCGGGTATGACAGCCCAGGTAGATGGTCTGGTCGATGTTACCAACACCCAAGGTAAGGGCGGAACTGCACAACTATTGGGTGAGCAGGTTTCTCTGGGTGGCCATGTCGACGCCGGTGGTAAGACGGGTGGCGGTACGATCCTGCTGGGTGGCGATTATCAGGGTAAAAACCCTTTGGTGCGCAATGCCCAGTTCACCGACTTGGCATCAGGTGCGCGGTTGGATGCCAGTGCCCAGGCCAGTGGTGATGGCGGCAAGATTATCGTCTGGGCAGATAAGGACACACGCAGCGCCGCAACAATCCATGCACGCGGTGGTGCGCAAGGCGGTAATGGTGGTTTTGTCGAAGTCTCAGGCAAGCGGGCCTTGGCATTCAATTCGACAGTGGACTTGGGGGCTGTCCAGGGTAAGCGCGGGACCTTGTTCCTCGACCCTGAAAATCTGCTGATTGCGGCAACGTGCTCGGTCGATTGCCTAAGCACGTTGCCGGTGAATCTTGGTGATGGCGTCAGCACGACATCGACCATCCTCGCTTCCATCCTGGATTTGGCGACGGCTGATATTTCCCTTTATGCGAGCAAGGACATCACCTTTCAGGCGCCGGTGAACACGACGCAGAATCTGCTTGCGAATGCCGGGCGTAACCTTGTCGTTGGCGCTGCGTTGACAAGCAGTGGCAATGTCACGCTGACAGCCGTCAACAATGTGTCGGTGACTGCCAATATCAACTCCTCAGGACTGTTGACCCTGACCGGTAATCGCATCACCCAGGGGACTGGGGTGCAGATAGGAGGAAGTGGCGCCACGGTGAAACTGATAGCGGGTAGTGGCGGTATCGCGCAAGCATTCAATGCATCGTTGCTTGCGAATGTGCTCGATGTTAGCTCGGGTGGGCCGGTCGACCTGCCCAGCGTCAACAGTAGCAGTGGCGCAGTGGCAGTGAATGCCACACTTACCGGGAATGCTGGTCAGTTCTTTTCCCTGGCGAGTAGCAGCGATGTGCAATTGGGCCAGTTCAACTGGGCTGGTCGGGCGGACGTGAAGCTGAATGGCAAAGCGATCAGTCAGGCTGCAGGTAGTGCGCTGAATGTCGATATATTGAATCTCTCGACCACAGGTGTTGATACAGCGCCGCACAGTATTCTTTTGACTGGTACGGCAAACAATATCCGGTCACTGTCCGCCAGAATCGATTGCACCAGCGGGCTGTGTACCGATGCCTTGAAGGTCAACAACCAACGGGCATTGGAAATTGCCGATTTGGGCGTAACCAACAATGGTTACGGTGATGTCGCAATCTACGCCCACGGTGACATCTTGCTCAATAGTGGTCAGGTAGCCGGCAAGAAAGTGAGTTTGGCTGCTGATGGCGGAACCATCGGCTACTCTCCATCGACGGTATCGTTGGGTACGGTACGAGGCGCCACCCTGGACCTGCAGCGCATCGACCCCGGAAATGGCTATGTCAATTACCCGGGCCTGATAGGTTCGAAAACCCGGCCACTGCAGATTTCCGGTTGGGTTGTGCCTGGCGATTCAGTACCCAATAACGGGACAACGCTGTCGGTAGGTACGAATCTGACGACGGGCGTGGGGGATACCTATATCGTCAGCAGTGACGATGCCATCCTCACTAATCTCGGTCTGCAACCCAATGCATCGTTCTTCCTGCAATCGGCAAGGGCGATTGATGTCGGCAGTGTTGGTGATATCAGTACAACTGGTGACATTACCCTGAATGCGCTGGGGTTGAATACTTCTGGCCTTTCCCTGCTGTTTGGCTCAGGCAGAAGTCTCAGCGGCAGGAATGTCATCCTGGGTAGTGCTGCCGCCATGCAGGGGAGTGAGCTGAAGATCAACTCGACGGAAGCGACGGAAGTCAAGGCATCGTCGCTATCGTTGATGGGATCAAGTCCCAGCACGATGGCGACCATAACGGCCGGTACCGAGGTGCGCTTGTTTGCGGACTCCATCACTTTAGGCAACAACACACAGGTCTCCGCGCCGACGGTAAAGATTGGAACACGGACTGTCGGTACCGGTATGCATTTGGGTGGGGGTGATGTGGCGGTGCAGCTGGGCTTGGATTCAGCCGAGCTGGCGCGTATCACTGGCATGAATACCCTGGAATTCATCAGCAGCGGTGACATGCAGGTGGATATTCCTGTCACGGCCAACGTATTGAAATTAACCACAGATCAGGGGCGGCTCACGGGAGCAGGAGGGCTGACCGCGACCAGCAGTTTGCTGCTTACGAGCCGTGGCGGTATTGGTTCTTCCAGCAGTCCTTTGCCGGTTCATGCACCTGCAGTGACGGCCGTTTCCTCGTTGGATGGTGGCGGCGGGCTGTATATCACCAACAGTTCAGCTGGCACGGTAATGGCCAATGCCGTCAACAGTGATATCCGTTACGAAACCACCAGTGGCGACATGATCGTATTGGGGGTGCATGCCGGGTCGGGTACGGTGGAGTTGGACGCCATTGGTGGCAATATGATTGCAGGCCAAGCTGGCGGTGTTGTCAGCAGTAACAACTTGGTATTGACGGCGGGTGGCGCAATAGGCACTGCCGCCCAGCGCTTTGAGACCAATACGGTCAACTCCGTCGTGGTGAGTACCGGTATAGGAGATAGCTTCCTTTCTGAGCAAGGACCTGCCACGCAATACAAATTTGTTACAAGTCTGGGCGGTATCGATGCGATGGTCGCCGGGAGTGTATTGCTGAATGACCATACCGATATGCTGGGTACGGGTCGGTTGAAAATCAGCAGCGGTGGCGATATCACGATTTCCGGGGCGAATCCGCTGAATACCGGCGGGCTGGCGCTTATTAGTGGGGGGACACTTACCAGCAGCCGTACCCTTCAAGCTCAAGGTGGTGGGGTGCAGTTGGAAGCAGTCGGCGGTATGGGTACGGCGGCGGCAAGGCTTTCAGTGAACGCGCCAAGCCTGCAGGCAACGGTACACGGCAGTGGCCCAATGTACTTCACGACCCTGGCGACCAAGTCCAGCAATGTATTGAGCAGTCAGGGCGGTGCGATCGACCTGATGCTGGCGGACGATAATCAGGTCACGGCAAGCAGTGCAGGCGGCAATATCAAGATGCAAGCCACAGGTGCGGTGTTACTTGGGGTTGTGGACGCAGCCAGCGGGAATGTCGATGTCACCGCCAGTACGATAGAGAATGTGTCGGGTGGGAAATTGGCTGGGGCAAAGGCAACACTGCGTGCCGCCGGGCCTATTGGCAGCGTTGAGCCCATGCGGCTTGAAGTTGGTGCGTTGGATGCGGATACCTCAGCAGCGGGGGCTGTGCTGCAATTCAGCGGCACAGTGGGAGACGCGAAACTGCATACCGTGGGTGGCGATATCACCTTGCAAGCCATCAGCCCTAGCAACGTCGTGGCCGATGCAGGAACTGGGCGTATCACCGTCAATACCGGCGGGTTGCTCACTGGTAGTTTTGTCGGTAGCACAGTCAAGCTGGGTTCCGGTGGGGGCATGGGTACGGCGGGTAGCCGTGTGCAATTGCAGACCACATCGGCCGATTTGCAGGCGGCGGGTGACATGTATGTCGACGGCAGCGCCAGTTTGACCAGCATCCAGATAGCCAACACGGGGGCTGTGACTGATTTCAAAGGGGGCGCCAGTTATAGCGCGGTAGTGAATGCAGCCAATTCGGCGGTTTCCTTGCGTGGCCCGGGCGATATCACCCTGGGCGGAGTCAATGGTAAGAGCGTACTGGTTGAGGCTGCCGGGGTGATACAAGGCCCTGCTGAGGTCGGCATGCATGTGACGGCCGAGTCGGCTGATCTGAGTGCTGGCGGCAATATCCAGTTGGCAAGCAGTATTGGTGCGCTGGCCTTGAAGAGCGGTGGCTCGGTCAATATGGTCAACAAGCGCGCGATGACCTTGACCAAGGCGCAGGTTGCCCAGAATCTCCAGTTGGAAAACTTTGGTGGTTTGAGTACTTCAGGTCTGATCCAGGCGGGTGGGGGTGTCAATCTGGTCAGTCATAGTCCCATGGTGATCGGTAGCGGCGGTATTGATGCTGGTCAGGGCATCCAACTGCTTACCACCGCGAGCGAAGGTGGTAACGACAATATCGTCATCAATGGTCCACTGAAAACCACCGCTGGTGGATGTGATATCAAATCTGCTGGTGGGATTGAGCAGAACGCCGATATTTCCACTCAGGGCGGGGCGATCAACCTGGTGGCCAATGGTGGTCCTCTGACCATGTCCTCTGGCGCGAGCAGTGTTTCCAACGGTGGGGCAATCAACTATTCGGCGCTGGGCAGTATTACGCTTGGCTTTCTTGATGCGGGTGTCGGCCCTATCAGTTTGAGTGCATCGCAGGGCAGCATTCTTTCCGCGTTGATTGGCAAGTTGAATATCCGGGCCGGGTCGCTTGTGGCTGTCGCCGGCGGCGGGGTGTCGTTGCGCGCCACGGTGCCGAGTGACCAGCTCAAGCTGATCAGCGGAAATGGGGTGTTGGATGTGCGCGATGCTGACGGTATTGCCTACCCGGGTACCTTGACGCCGGATGGCGGTAATTCACCGATCAGCGATACGGTTCGCAGCATCAACGAGCTGACCGAGCTTGTCGAATCTGGGGGGGAAAGCGTGAAAGACCAGGTGAGGAAGGTACTGCAAGATGCCCAGAAGCAAGAACAGAACGAAGAAAAACGTAAAAAAGACAAGAAGTGCTAACGCCATGAAAAACGTACTCATTCTGGCAACCTGTGTTTGTCTGGCTACGCCTGTATGGGCTGCCGGGGCTGCGACGGTAACGAATCTTGCAGGCGTGCTGTCCGTGCGCAAGGCGGATGGTGTGCTGAAGATACTCAGCCTGAATTCGATGGTCGACAGTGGCGATCTGCTCGCAACCGGGCCCAGCAGCTATGCACGGTTGAAGTTTGTCGATGGCAGCGAACTGACGCTTCGGCCCAATACCGAGCTGAGGGTGGATTCCTTCCGCTTTGAGCAGGCTAAACCTGATGACGACAATGCGTTTTTCCGCCTGATAAAAGGCGGCTTGCGTGCCGTGACAGGCTTGGTGGGCAAGCGTAGCGGCCTGGCGGATTACCGGATGACGACACCGACCGCCACCATCGGTATCCGCGGCACCAACTACGGTGCTTTGTATTGCCAAAGCGACTGTGGCGATTACCGGGATAACGAAGGCAAAGCGCCTGCCGATGGCTTGTATGTGGACGTGGCCGATGGCTTGATCATGGTCAGTAACGACATGGGCAGCCAGCAGTTTCTCCCTGGCCAGTATGGTTTCACCGGGCGCGACCAAGCACCTGTGTTGATGCCGCAGAAAAGCGGTGTGCCGATTGCGACTGACACCGGTACAAACAAACCGCCAGAAGCTGTCCTAGGCGATAAGCCGCAACGGCAGAGTTTTGAATGTACGATTGAGTAGGCTGTTCTTTAGAACCTCTAGGGTCTGTTGACGTTTTGACTTCGGTATATTGAAGAAGCGCAGCAAACCCGCAGAATTACGGTTCCTATACCAATCACCCTGCGGGTTTGCTATGCCCCGATTGATGCTCAGTGACGAGCTT
>NZ_JBQXDJ010000082.1:0-14794 GCF_052601015.1 Chitinimonas violaceus
TTGGATCTGGTTCTACAATCACGAACGCCCTAACATGGCCTTGGGCGGTATTACCCCAATACAGCGGCTGGCCATGGTCGCATAGCGCTACTTCTGACTCCCCTTAAAAATGGGGGGATTACCGAGGAACGCGGCACTATGACCAAGCTGCAAGTAGCGCATAACGTAGTTGTTACATTGAGCCAGGGTTGTAAACTGCCCTTGCCCACCAGCTATTTGGGCAATTTCCGAAGTGTTCAATGTTTGCATGATTTCTCTCATCTCTAGTCGCTATGCCAATACGAGATATTGGCGAAAAACAAGTGGCAACAGACAACCTGGACCAATACGCTGTTCCAGTACTGGTGCGGGTTTGCGGGGAAAGACCGCATAAGCTGCCACTTAAGGGACGTTGTGGACACAGGGTGCCGCATAGAAGTTCCACCTCCCCTTAAAAATCTTCCCTGCATGACCAGAAACCAAGGCTGCAAGTCCTGTTTCCAATAGCCGACTGCTGCATGGGCGATTGGCGCACACACGCCAGGGTGAGGCATTGCGTAAAGCGTTAGTTAGGCTCTTTTCTAAGCACGCAATTCTCCTGAAAATCTCTACTAGAAAATGGACTAGTTAGGCCAGCCAGCGTGTACTTGATAATGAAGTTGTTACATTCACGCGGGTTTGTAGGCGCTCTTTGCCCGCCAGCTACTTGGTCAACTTCTGAAGCGTGCAATGTTTGCATGATTTCTCTCATCTCTAGTCGCTATGCCAATACAAGATATTGGCGAAAAACAAGTGGCAACAGACAACCTGGACCAATACGCTGTTCCAGTACTGGTGCGGGTTTGCAGGGTTAGGCCGCATAAGCTGCCACTTAAGGGACGTTGTGGACACAGGGTGCTGCGTAAAAGTTTCCACCGCCCTTTAGAAATCCCCATGCATAACCAGAAACCAGGGCAGCAAGCCCTGTTTTCAGTAGTTGATTGCTGTCAGGAACGATGGGGGCAAATACGTCAGAGTGAAACGTTGCGTAAGGAGTTAGCTAGCCGCTTTGGGGAGCATGCATTTCTCCCGAAACTTTTTACTGAAGAACAGAGTGCTATAGCCATCCATCAAGGAGCGGATAACGTAGTCATTACATTCATTCCGGGTCATCGGCTGTCTTTGCCCACCAGATACTTGGTCAATTTCCGAAGCGTGCAATGCTTGCATAATTTCTTTCATCTTTAGTCACTATGCCAATATGAGATATTGGCGAAAAACAAGTGGCCGCAGGCAACCTGGACCAAGGCGCTGTTCCAGTATTGGTGCGGGTTTGCGGCGTCGAACCCCGCAAGCTACCACTTAAGGCGCCTTGCGAACACAAGGCGCTGCAGAATAGTTCCACCGCCCCTTAAAAATTTCTCGCTACTGACGTGTTTGTATCGTCCCATCGCACAAGTATCCGTCACGGACATTCCAACCTTGGTCGGCGACGATAGGTAATCTTTCTATCTGAGTGCATACCCCCTCAAGAGCGACCAGAAACTCCGGCTACAGGTCTTCTTGTCCGCAGTCGACAAGATCACTGCACCGCTTAAGCGCGTCAGCACAGCGGGCAGCACTACCACCTCCAAAATCAAAGACCTTCGTGACAAGCTGTCGCAGCTGAACAAGACGACCGGCCAAGTTGATAGCTACCGCACAACCAGCGAACAGCTCGCCAAGACCAGCCGTACCCTTCAAGAAGCCAAGGATCATGCCAAGGCATTGGGTTTGCAGCTGAAAGCCACCGAAATACCGAGCAATGCCCTGCGTAAGTCGTTCGAAGCGGCGAGGAAGGAAGCGCAGCAACTCAGTAACAAGCACCAAGAGCTACAGGCCAAACAGCAGCGCTTACGGGCCAGCTTGGCAGCGAGCGGGATCTTGACCAGCAAGCTTGCCAGCCACCAGCGGGCACTGAAGGCCGCTACGTCCGAGGCCAGCGCCGCACTGGCTCAACAGGAAGGCCGCCTAAAGCGCATCAACGAGCAAATGCGCCAAGCTGCCCGTCTGCGCGCCCAATACGGCAAAGCCAACGCGTTGCGCTACAAGATGGCAGGCAATGGCGCTGCCATGCTGGGGACAGGTTTGGCGGCCGGGCACGCCATGATGGCACCGCTTAGTCCCACAGTGTGGTGGTTCTCGATTGGAATGTCGCAATGGAGCAAGGGCGTACCTCATCGGCCGGGTTTTCGAATTTATGGCCCTGTTCGTTTGCAAAGCGATAGACCATATGAACAATCTCACGGGCATGCACAGCCGTCGCAGGGGCCCCTCGCTCGACAATCTGGGTGCATAAACGACGTAAATCTTGGTGTGTAATTTCCCCCATTTGGAGTCGCCCAAAGGGATTCTTGAGATCACGCTCAAAAACCGATATGCGCATATCTCGCGTTGAGTCTGCCATTGTGTGACGCTGAATCCAGAGCTTTGCCCACTCTCCAAACGTACCTGACTCTTTTTGCTTTTGTTTGTCCCGTGCTTTCTGGCGGGTGGGTGATATCCCGCCTTTTAAGTCTTTTTTAATCCCCACCAACTTTTCTCTTGCTTCCGCAAGCGTTATTCCTCCTACGCCATAACACCCCAGAACAATCGTCTCTTGGCGACCGTTAATGCGGTAGTTGTAACGGAACGAGATTGTGCCTGTAGTGAGAACGGTCGCATAAAGACCATCCCTGTCTGAAATTTTGTACGCCTTCATGGTTGGCTTGAGCTTTTTGAGCTGGGTATCTGTAAGCATTTTTTTGGCAGATTTGTTCCTACTACAGTGATGAACCAATCCAAGCGAAAAACCTGCTATGAAACAGACAGTTAGAGGAAAATCCATGTTGATTTCCTCTCTAAAGCCACCTTTTTTCCTGATTTTGATACCATCATTTTAAAGGGGTGTTTTTCGTAATGAATCATATTTTATATCAACAACTTACGCAGATTTGATACCATCATTCGGACAAAAAGTGCTTGATGGTACGAAGCGAGGTTGCTGAGAGTAGGAAAAAAAGTACCATCAAAAATACCATCACTTTCTGCTGCTTACCGTTGCCAGCCACTGCCCGTCGTTGCCAGACAAAAATATAAAAGCCCTGATAAATCAGGGCTTTCTTCGGATTTCTTGCCAGTCCTTGCCAGACGACTTTTCACTCCCATTCTATTGTTGCAGGCGGTTTGCCCGACACATCGTAGACAACTCGGTTGATGCCACGTACTTCATTAATGATGCGATTCGAACAACGGCCCAATAATGAATATGGCAACTCAGCCCAGTGGGCAGTCATAAAGTCGCTGGTGACCACAGCACGCAGGGCTACCACCCACTCGTAGGTACGGCCGTCACCCATCACGCCAACAGACTTTACAGGCAGAAAAACAGCAAAGGCTTGGCTGGTCAGGTCATACCAGGTCTTGCCACTATGCTCATCGACTGTATTACGCAACTCTTCGATAAAGATGGCATCGGCACGCTGCAACAAGCTGGCGTATTCGGACTTTACTTCACCCAGAATACGCACGCCAAGGCCGGGGCCTGGGAATGGGTGGCGATAAACCATTTCATGGGCCAAACCCAGCGCCACACCCAATTCACGGACTTCATCCTTGAACAACTCGCGCAAGGGTTCCAAAAGCTTCAGGTTCAATGTTTCAGGCAAACCACCTACATTGTGGTGGCTCTTGATTGTGTGCGCCTTCTTGGTTTTGGACCCAGCCGACTCGATCACATCCGGGTAGATAGTGCCTTGCGCCAACCATTTCGCGTTTGGCAGCTTCTTGGACTCACGCTGGAAGACTTCAACAAACTCACGGCCAATAATCTTGCGCTTGGCTTCCGGGTCTGTTACACCGGCCAAGTGACCCATGAATTCAGCGCTGGCATCAACACGGATCACCTTCACTCCCAGACCACGCGCGAACATGTCCATCACCATGTCGCCTTCGTTCAGACGTAACAGACCATGATCAACGAACACACAGGTCAGCTGGTCGCCAATCGCACGGTGAATCAGCGCAGCAGCAACGCTGGAATCCACACCGCCCGACAAACCCAGGATGACTTCCTCATCGCCAACCTGCTCGCGAATCTTCTTCACGGCTTCGTCGATGTAATTGGGCATAGTCCAACTTGGCTGGGCGCCTACAATACCCAGGACAAACCGGTGCAACATGTCGGTACCGCGCTTGGTATGGGTCACTTCCGGATGGAACTGCACAGCATAAAACTTACGTGCTTCATCAGCGATAGCAGCAATCGGGCAGGAAGTCGTCTCGGCAATTAGCTTGAAGCCTTCGGGTATGGCCGTCACCTTGTCACCATGGCTCATCCACACATCCAGCAGGCCATGACCTTCCGTATTGGTACGATCTTGTAGACCATTGAAAAGCTGCGAATGGCCACGGGCGCGAATCTCCGCATAGCCAAATTCACGCTTTGTTCCCGCCTCGACCTTACCACCCAGTGTTTGCGCCATCCATTGCATGCCATAACAGATGCCCAACACCGGTACACCCAATTCCAACAAGCCGGTATCCGCCTGATAGTCGCTTTCGTACACGGAATTCGGCCCGCCCGACAAAATAATGGCTTTAGGACCAAACGCCTTGATCTCGGCCAGAGACATATCGTAAGGGTGCAGTTCGCAATAAACATGGGCTTCGCGAACACGACGGGCAATCAGTTGGGCGACTTGCGAACCGAAGTCCAGGATGAGGATTTTGTCCATAAACGGGCAGGCTTTCCTTGCAAAAACCGGATTTTACAGGAGCCAGCCCGCTACGCCTAACGTATGGATGAATGAGTTTGAAGCAACCCAAAGCGTGCCTCAGCCAGTGATATCAATTTGATAGCCGTTCTTGAACAGATACTCAGGTCGTACTTGGCGCCATCACCATACTGTCGGCCCCGGCCCTATGCGCCTGGAACAACGCATGCTCAGCTTGCTTGAATACCAGACTCAACTCTGTTTCCAAGTTAGGCAAGGACGCAACGCCGACACTGGCTGTAAACCAAATTGGCCCAGCAGGCGAATAGACCACCAGATCCTTTACTCTACGATGCAGCCGCTCTGCAACCGTAGCAGCACCTTCCTTGTCCGCATTCAACAGCAGAATGGCGAATTGATCTATTTCAAGTCTGGCCAAGCCGTCCACATCACGCAGCTCCTCGTGGACAACATCTGCAAATGCAACGAGCACCTGATCACCCGCTATCGAGCCGTAGTTACTGCATAGCGTGGCGAAGTCATCAATCATCACCCGCATTACTGAAGTCGGTGACCAATGCCGCGCCAGGCGGCTGGATTCCCTTTGCAGTAGGTCAGCAAAACCACGTGCATTGTGGCTACCGGTCAGGGCGTCACGCGTTGTCGCATGCATCAGACCCGATGTCAGACGTTCATGCATCAACCACCAGCAGCCCAGCACCAACCAAATACCAAAAAACAGGGACATGATGAAGTAAGCCAGCTGCACGGTCTGGCCAAACTGCGAATCCCGTATAGGGCTGATGGCAACCGCCACCATACGCGCCAGGTTGATAGCCCCCCACCCCCAAGCCAGAAAACGCATCAATTTGAAGCCAAGCTGTTGCTGACCAGGCACCTTACGATAAAGGCGCGGCAAAACAAGCGCGACAAAAGCCAGCTGTACCAGGCTGAAACTGAAAGCCTGCATTGGGAAACTGGTCCAGACGAATGCCTGAAATAGAGAATCGAGTAGAACAAAAGTCAGTAAAACCGATATGCCCCGCCATTGACGATGACGATCAGTAAAATCATCAAAACCAATCAACACTGCACTACTCCCCAATGCTGCAGGTAAATAGCCCAATACCTTGCTTGGTCCATGGCCCGGGGTATCGAGCAATACAAACAGCAGCTGCGCAATAGCGAAACCCAGCACCCCTACAGCCCAGGCAGTCGGTCCGCGAACAATATCTCGCATTCTTTGGCCAGCCACATATAACAGCGCAGCCAATTGCATCAGGATTAATGCTTCGGTAATGACAAGCGTTCGTAGATCTAAGCCCATTAGACAGTGTCCAAATGAAAAAGTAAGGCGACATTAACCTATACAAATATACGCATTCAAACACTGCCCTGTCTCGCGAGCGCAATTTAACCGGGCTTACTCACATTCTTGTCTATTTCAGGATAGAAACTTGAAAGACCTCAAGCAATCGGAGGTCAGCCCCTATTTATTCACGATCTGCTGCAACACTGACCATCAGCGGTTAAATTGCAGCAGATCGTGACAGGAGTTACACCGCAGTGAATACCAACACTGCATTGGTTCCACCAAAAGCAAATGAATTACTGATGGCTGCTTTCAAATTAGATGCCGCAATACCGGTATCTTTTACCAGTGGCATATTGCATGCCGGATCTGGGCTAACACAATGTGCAGTAGGTGGAATCTGCTTGTGATGAACTGCCAAGGCAGTGACTGCAGCTTCAAGCGCTCCAGCGGCACCAAGAAGATGACCATGCATGGACTTGGTTGAGCTGACCAGTAGGTTGTCGGCATCGGTTCCCCATACTTCCCGCAGCGCAACACATTCAACCGGGTCCCCCACAATGGTAGCGGTACCGTGGGCATTGCAGTACCCAACATCGGCCGGTGTTAAATCGGCATGGCGTAGTGCGGCACGTAGTGCGCGTGCCTGCCCATCGGGTTCGGGACGTGTAATGTGTACTGCATCACAGCTCATACCGAAGCCACTGATACGCGCATAAATGTTCGCACCACGAGCACGCGCATGGTCCTCACGCTCCATGATCAACATGGCAGCACCTTCGCCCAGTACCAATCCACTACGGTCCGTCGAGAAAGGACGGCATGCCGTTTCAGGGTATACAGCATCGGGCACCGCCAATGTCTGCATGGATTGCCACGCCCGAATCACACAAGGCACCAACAGCGCTTCACTACCACCCGCGATAGCAATATCCGTCTCACCACTTGCAATGGACCGATAACCCTCCCCTATCGCGACAGAGGACGAAGCACACGCAATGGAGTAAGTCATGACGCGACCACCTACCCCAAAACGCATCGCAACATGCGCTGCAGGGGCATTGGTCATACTGGCAACGACGGATAACGGTGAAACACGCGGTTTGGCTGAAAAATGGCCGGCATATGAAGCTTCAATCGCACTGGCTCCCCCCATGCCGCATCCCACGTAGACGCCTGCATCAGCAAGTGCATCTTGTGCAAGGCCCGCATCTTTCAACGCCAAGTCAGCCGCTGCGACAGCCATCTGGCTTACACGATCAACACCAGACAATTGCAAACGACTGAACCAGGGATCTGGCGCAAAATCAACCACACCAGCAGCCGTTGCAACCCCATTCGACTGTTCACCAGGCAACAGGCGAATACCTGACTGCCCTTGCATTAGGCTTTCGAATACAGCCCCTGTTTGGTTACCCAAGGGGCTGATCAGCCCAATGCCCGTCACTACGACGGCATGCTTCATGCCACAGCAGCCATACTGCACAACTCATCGACCAGTGCGGTCAATTCTGCAAGATTGCCTACCTGGGCGCGATCATCAGAGATGGTGATGTCGAATGCCTCTTCCACGGAAAAGAGCAATTCCACCTGACTGAGTGAATCGAGACCAAATTCGCTGAGCGGGCGCTCCGGCAACAATTCGGCACGGTCCACGCCGTATTTTTCTACGATCAGGTCCTGAAGAGTGGTTAAGGTTGTTGACATGCTTGCGTTCCTTGCATCAAGTTAAATAACTGTTTATTCGAAGTAATAGGTTGCGGCGCCGACCGACCATGCATGAAGTCGACAATTTCACGGTTGACCAGCTGTCTGTCGTTATCCAGCGTCACCATGTGATAGCTGTTTTCCAGAATCGTGAATCGGGTTCTAGCCTTATTAAGCTTGGCGACCAGATATTCCGGACTTCTCAGGCTGGCCACTTCATCCTCCCTGGCGTGAAGAATCAGGCTATGCATATCGATACGGTGCAGTTGCCGCTTGGTATGCGCGATGAGGCGTTCCGCCTCATGGACAGCCCACAGGGGCAACTTGGCAGCACCCGCAGCCGAAACGGCCTGCTTTTCAAGCTCCCGGGCAATCCATTTGCGGATTTGCGGATTCTTGACGCCGTAGGGTTCCCGTTCAGCAGTACCAATCCAACGCCGCAATCCAGGTAAATAGCCCAATTGGCGCATCCAGCGCCAACGGGAAAGTCCCCAGCCGTCGTAATACAAAGTAGGAGACAGTAATATCAGCTTGTTGACCCGGTTAGGATGCTCAGCCGCCAGCGCCAATGCCAAAATAGCGCCTATGCATAGACCCCCGAGTGCGATTGTTCGATCATCAACTATCGTGTTTTCGAGCAACCGCTCCCCTTCGGCAAGCCAATCCTGCCAGCGCCGTGGTTGCATATTTTGTGTATAGCTGTAACCCGGCAGCACAGGCGTATGCAGTTCAATGCCCTGTTGCGCCAAAGGCGCCCGCATCGCAGAAAATTCTGCGGGGCTGCTGATCAAACCATGTAGCAACATGCATTGCTGTGATTGCTGGGGCAAACTGATATCCATTTCAAACGGGGACTATTCATCAAATAGTCACCATGCTAACCAAACAAGCTTAAACATAACTGAAAGCGAATATGCGTATATTGCTTGCCGAAGATGACCCGGCCTTACAACGTGGCCTGCGGGAAGCGCTGGCTCGTATGGGTTATCAACCAGTCGTAGTGGGCAATGGCGAGCATGCAGATACCCTTTTGGCATCGGAACAATTTGATCTTGTCGTGTTGGACCTTGGGCTGCCAGGACTAGATGGGCTGGATGTATTAAGGCAGTTGCGCGCACGGCGCCAATCGGTGCCCGTACTGATACTTAGCGCACGCGACCGCCTGGAAGACCGCATTGCCGGTCTAAACAGCGGTGCAGATGACTATTTGACCAAGCCCTTCGATCTCACGGAATTTGAAGCCCGTGTACGTGCACAACTGCGTCGCGGTCATGGCGCAGTAACGACGCTGGGCAAATTGGAATGGCACTGGCCGACACGCCAAGCAGTGGTGGATGGGCAAGCCTTGACGTTATCAGCCAAGGATTCGGTTTTGCTCGAGTCCTTGCTACAGCAAGCCGGTAAGGTCGTAACCAAAGAAACACTGGCATGGCGTATGGGGGATACCGAACTGGCCGCTGGTGAAAATACCGTCGAGGTGTACATCCATCGCCTCCGGCGCAAGTTGGTGCCAGCAGGTCTGGTTATACTGACAGTAAGAGGCGTTGGGTATTTTTTACAGGAAGCGCCAGATGCTGACTAGGCACTCCCTGCGCCGTACGCTGACCACCAGGTTGGTCGCAGCACTATCTGTCGTGGCCTTGATGGGATCAGTTGTCGGCTATGCCCTGGCGGATCGTTATGCCAACCTCGCTTATGATCGGGCGTTGCTTGATTTAGCCATCAGCCTGTCAAAGCAGGTGACGCTGCACAATGGGGTCGTTCGTCTCGATCTGCCCCCTTCTGCTCAACGCGTCCTGCTGGCAGACCAATACGACGTCATTGTCTATCGCGTTACTGATCTCACCCAAAACCGAGTGCTTGGCCAGCATGGTTTGCCTACTCCGCTAAAAGCCGAGATGCCGGTTGATGGAAGAGCCCTCTTCCAGGACATCAAATCCTCTCTGGGGCCGCTACGTCTGACCCGTATGGTCATCGATCTGGAGAATGGTAAAACCGCTTTGGTCGAAGTCGGCGAGACACGCTATAAGCGGGACTCCTTGATTCGCGACGTACTCATCGCATTGATTGGATTGATGATGGTACTGGCGGCAGTGACTATCGCCGTCTTGTGGGATGGCATCTCCCGCGCCTTAGCACCATTGGTCAAACTGGAAGTCGAAGCAGCCAGTCGATCACTCGACAATCTCTCTCCACTTGACCTTGGTACCGCGCCTCGCGAAGTACGCGGACTGATCAACTCCATCAATCACATGATGGCGCGCCTGGAAACCGCTGTGAATGTGCAACAGCGCTTTACTGCCAATGCTGCTCACCAATTGCGCACCCCGTTAGCTGCACTTCAGCTACACGTACAGCTGTCCCTGAAAGACCCACGCAATGCTGCCTCACAAGATGTATTAAAGGAAATCGAGCAAAGCGCTTCTCGCGCCATTCATACAGCTGAACAGCTGTTGACCTTGTCTCGTGCGGAGTCTGCACAGGTTCACATGGGTGCATCGGAAATTGATCTGGCTGTGCTGGCACGTAGTGTCACAGAACGGTTTGTACCAGCAGCCCTTGCCCGGCAAATCGACCTGGGTTACGAAGGCGCAAACCAACTATCGGGCTTGATCGGCAATCCGCAGCTATTGGAAGAAATGCTAGGGAACCTGATCGACAACGCCTGCCGCTACATTTCACCAGGTTGCTGGATAACCGTATCCGTCCAACGGTGCGGGGACAACGCGCTGATCAGCGTAGCTGACAATGGACCCGGCATTCCGCCATCACAACGGGAACAGGTATTTCAACGTTTCTTTCGCGGTGACAATGTGCCGGCAGAGGGTGCAGGCCTTGGCTTGTCCATCGTTCGGGAAATCACGGAACAACATGGTGGGCGAGTCGAAATAGGAGAAAATGAGCAGGGATGCGGCTGTAAAGCGCTGGTTACATTGCCAATGGCCCCAGAGAAAATCCTTTAGGACGACAGACACATACCCTGACTATGCATGCAGCGAGCCAAAACCTGCTCAAAGTCTCGCGAACTAGAGCAAGGGGTCAGACTGGTTCTTCGGCCTTACCCCTGCCGTACCTTCATGGCACGTTGCACTTCACGCTGGGCATCCTTGTCCCGCTCGCTGTTGCGTTTATCGTGCAGCTTCTTACCTTTTGCCAAACCGATCGCCAGTTTCACGCGACCCGCCTTGTAGTGCATATCAAGCGGGGCCAGAGTGTAACCGGCACGCTCGACTTTACCTATCAGCTTGTTGATTTCCGCCTGATTCAGCAGCAATTTACGGCTACGCGTAGGATCTGGCAGCACATGGGTCGACGCCGAGGTCAGGGGCGAAATATGTGCGCCCACCAACCAAAAAGCGCCGTTGCGTAGAATCACATACCCTTCCTTGATCTGCACACGGCCCGCACGAATAGATTTCACTTCCCAGCCTTCCAATACCAAACCCGCCTCGAAGCGGTCTTCGATGAAGTAGTCGTGAAAAGCTTTACGGTTATCAATAATGGACATGGTTGGCTAGTTGGATGAGAGCGCGGTAAAGTCCGCCCGACACGTAATACCTGGAAACTTGGCCCATGGCCTTTTAAAGCGATTCCAAACAACTGCCGGACTTGTGCGCAAAACAAAGCACGGATTTTACTCGAATCCCACCTACTATGCCCGCCAAACACCTTTTTGTAATCTACGCCGGTGGCACCATCGGCATGAAGGCCACGCCTCAAGGGCACTCTCCGGTACCAGGCTATCTACCTGCTGAGCTGGCGCAGATTGCGGCCCGAACACCCAATTTCCCTGCCTACACCCTCAAGGAATACGCGCCACTTATCGATTCATCCAATCTCAAACCTGAGCATTGGAACGCTATGGCAGCCGACATTTCACGCAACTATGCCGATTACGATGGCTTTGTCATCATCCATGGCACTGATACGCTGGCCTATACGGCCTCTGCGCTGAGCTTCATGTTGGAGAACCTGGGGAAGCCTGTTGTCGTGACAGGCGCCATGGTGCCGCTGTCGGAACACCCTAATGACGCGGAACAGAACCTGATCGATGCGTTTCAGTGGGCAACTCAACCAAACCTATTCGAAGTGTGTGTTGCATTTAATCGCCAGCTGCTTCGCGGCAATCGTAGCCGTAAGCTCTGGGGAGCAGAAATGGGCGCATTTGGCTCGCCTAACTATCCTATCCTGGGACGGGTTCAGGGACATTACGAACTTAATATCGCGCTTTGTCTCCCTAAGCCACACGGCGCTTTCCAAGCTCACCCAATCAACCCAGCATTACCGATTACCGGTTTCAAGTTGTACCCAGGCTTCAATGTGGAAATCCTCAAGAAGCTACTGCTTGCAGAACCACCGTTGGCCGGGCTGGTATTGGAAAGCTACGGTGCAGGTAATGCCCCAGATGCTGATGCTGAGCTGTTGGCTGCACTGTCCCACAGTACCCACAAACAACATACGCTGATTTTGAATACCACCCAATGCGTCTCTGGCAGGGTTGATATGGATAACTATGCAACAGGTTCTGCACTCGCACGGGCTGGTTTGGTTTCGGGCTGCGATATGACCCCCGAGGCAGCACTCTGTAAGCTCTACTTTTTATTGTCTCAGCGCACCAGCGTATTGGGGCCAGAAGACAAACTGCCGATCAGCCTTCGTGGTGAATTGAGCACCGGTTGAGCGTCAAACCACTCAAACAGATACACTGTGTTCCGCCCATGCCTTCCCCTCCTATTTTCCAACTGAACGATTTGCTGGACCTGTTACAGAAACAGGAGCCCCATTACACGGCCAGCCATCGTGGGTTGATGCTCAACAGCTACTTCCAGCCTATCTTCAGCTTCGCTCATCAGCGAGTCGTGGGGTATGAAGGCCTGATGCGGGCATGGACAACATCTGGTCAAGCTCTGCCGCCAACCACTGTATTCACCACGTCGACGAACGAGCCGGAATTGGTTACGTTGGACCGGCTATCCCGCGTGCTGCACGTCCAGAATTTCTGTTCGCTATCCGACAAAACAAGTGAGCCACCGCAATGGCTATTTCTGAACGCCGAGCCCAACGCTTATGCGCAAATGAGCCGTTACGGTTATTTCTTTCCTGAATTATTGGAACGAGTCGGCCTGCCGCCTGAGCGTATTGTCATCGAGGTACTCGAGACTGCTATTGAGAATCAGCGAGCCCTGGCGCGTTCAGTTGATTATTTCCGCGAAATTGGCTGTCTGATCGCGATTGATGATTTCGGGGCCGGTCATTCCAATGTTGACCGGGTTTGGCGGCTACGCCCTGAGATCGTCAAGCTTGACCGGACGTTGATTGCCAATGCCACCAGTAACGGGGAAGCACGGCTCATCCTCCCTGGTTTGGTCAGCTTATTGCATGAGGCCGGCTCGTTGGTACTGGCAGAAGGCGTAGAAACAGAGGAAGAGGCATTTTTGGCGTTGGAAGCAGATTGCGATCTCGTCCAGGGCTACTATTTTGCCCGCCCCGCCCCTGGATTGTTGAGAAGCGGGCCAACCGCGCCCTTGTTCCAGGACCTATGGAACAACTTCAACACCCGCATGCGGCTCGATATTGAAAGCAATCAACAACAACTCGCCCCTTACTGCTGTGCTTTGTTGAAAGGCGCGGCGCGACTGGCCGAAGCTGAACCATTTTCCTATTCAGCCCAAGCCTTCATGGTCGAGCCGGCAGCACTGCGTTATTACTTGCTGGATGCCGCTGGGCGCCAAGTCAACGTCAATACTCAAGGCACAAGCGAACGCGCTGTCACACCACGTTTCTCTCCGCTGGACGACACGCATGGCGCCACTTGGTCCCGTCGTCACTATTTCCGCCAGGCTATGAAGCGTTTTGGCGAGCTGCAGATATCCCGTCCCTATTTATCAATCGTTGGTGAAGAGCACTGCATCACCCTGTCGCTAGGGTTATTACTCGACGGTAACCCCCACGTCCTGTGCGGGGATATCCAATGGCGCGGTGCGGTTGAATTCGACTCCGTAGCAGATACGGTGTTAGAATAACGCTCTCGTCGCCTTGACGGATTGTTGTTCCTCAATGGCGGGTCTCCTCGCATTGCCAAGTCGTGAATCTGGTCAGGTCCGGAAGGAAGCAGCCACAGCGATGTAGGTAAGTGCCGAGGGTCGGGCTCGCCACCTCCCTCTCATCGCATAATCTCACCTTATTACACCCACCTGGTTCTATGTGTCCAAATCGGACTTTAGAGCAGTTACTCAAGTCGTGTAATATTACGTCATTCTTACACTTTGCTTTGAATGACAATGAAGACTTACGACCGCATCGTGCAGGAAAGTCTCCAACTCTTTAACGAGCATGGCGAACGCCCGATCACGACCAATCATATCGCTGCCCACCTTGGCATCAGCCCAGGCAATCTGTATTACCACTTCCGTAATAAGGAAGAGATCGTCTATCAGATCTTCCGCTTGTATCAGGAATACATGCGAGAACACCTGAGCGTGCCGGAGAACCGGGCGTTACAAGCAGAGGACTTAGGGCAGTATCTCGACGCCGCATTTACCGCCATGTGGCAGTACCGGTTTCTTTTTTACGATCTTCCTGGCCTGTTAAGCCGTAACCCGCAACTGCAAAGCGACTACCAAGCTTTCGTAAAAAATGACATTGCACCAGTGCTGGCACGTGCATTCAGCGAATTCGCCAGCATCGGCTTTTTGTCGGTCAAGCTGGGTGAGATTCAACCATTGGCAACCACAGCCTGGTTGATCGTGAAATTCTGGTTCACATTCCAACAAACCGTGCGCCCAGATATTCCACTGACGGAAGAAACTGGCAAGCAAGGAGTACGGCAAGTATTGGCGCTGCTCAAGCCTTATGTGCAGCCCGAATACGCCACCACATTTGAGAAGATCGAAGCGCGTTACAGACCAAGCTAGTCAACAGATCATTCTGCAAGCCCCGCCTTGAAGCGGGGCTTTGTCTTAGAACCTGTTCAAAGTCTTTTCATCTAGCTCCAGACCGGCGATGCTTGCCCAATGAGAACCCCTTACCCCAGCGATATCAGTCGCGAACAATTCGAAGCCATCCGCCCTTTGCTGGAAAACGC